>JBATAQ010000078.1:0-1711 GCA_049661925.1 Dokdonella sp. | reverse complement strand
GGCTACGACCTTGTGCTGCATTGTCGGGAGCGTGTCGAGGACGCTAACGCGGTCGCGGCATCGATATGCGCACTGGGGCGCTCGGCTCGACTGCTGGTTTTCGATGTCGCTGATCGCGCAAAATCCGCTCGCGTTTTGCTGGCTGACGTTGAAGAACATGGCTGTCCCTATGGCGTAGTCTGCAACGCGGGTATCGCCCGGGACAATGCTTTTCCGGCGATGCCAGGCGAAGACTGGGACGCCGTTGTGCATACCAACCTCGACGCGTTCTACAACGTGTTGCATCCATTGGCGATGCCGCTGGTGCGTCGACGCAAGCCTGGTCGTATCGTCACTCTCGCCTCGGTGTCCGGGCTGGTCGGGAACCGTGGCCAGGTTAATTACAGCGCGGCGAAGGCTGGCATCATTGGCGCGACTAAAGCGCTGGCGGTCGAGTTGGCGAGCCGAGCGATCACGGTGAACTGCGTGGCGCCGGGCTTGATCGAGACCGACATGGTCGAGGATGATGTGCGCGAGCACGCGCTTGCGATGATTCCCGCCCGTCGTTTGGGCCAGCCGGACGAAGTCGCGGCGACGGTCAGTTTTCTAATCAGCGCGGACGCGGCCTACATCACGCGCCAGGTAATTTCGGTAAATGGGGGTATGTTCGGATGACGGGAGCGGCGAAATGCAGTGACGCTCGACGATCTCGCGACCTCAAGCGCGTCGTCGTGACCGGCACCGGTGCAATCAGTCCGCTGGGCCACGACTGGCCGACCGTCGAGGCGCACTTGCGCTCGGGCCGCAACGCGGTCAGCCGGATCGACGACTGGGCGCAGTACGACGGGCTCAATACCCAGGTCGGTGCGCGTGCGGTGCCATTCGAACTGCCTGCCGAACGCTACAACCGCAAGACCACGCGCAGCATGGGTCGCGTTGCGCTGATGGCAACGCGGGCCAGCGAACTTGCCTTGATCAACGCGGGACTCGTTGGCAATCCGCTGCTTTCCAGTGGACGAATGGGCGTGTCTTACGGCTCGTCGTCGGGATCTCCCAATGCCTTGGCCGAATTCGGTCGGATGCTGATCGAGAAGACGACCGAGGGGGTAAACGGCACCACCTATTTGCGCATGATGTCGCACACCGCAGCGGTCAACATCGGCGTATTCCACGCGATCAACGGACGCATCATCACCACATCGAGCGCCTGCACATCAGGCAGCCAGGGCATTGGTTATGCGTACGAGGCGATCCAGTCCGGTCGCCAAATTGCGATGCTTGCCGGTGGCGCGGAGGAACTCGACGTCACCCAAGCGGCGGTGTTCGATACCTTGTTCGCGACCAGCGCCGAGCACAACGACAATCCGCAGATGACGCCACGCCCCTTCGACGCCGAGCGAGACGGACTGGTCCTGGGTGAAGGTGCATGCACCTTGGTGCTGGAGGAGTTGGAACATGCGCGTGCCCGTGGCGCAAATATCCTGGCCGAACTGGTCGGCTTCGGGACTAATAGCGATGGTCGCCACGTGACCCAACCGCAATCCGCAACGATGGCTCAGGCGATGCGACTGGCGCTGGACGAGGCCGGGCTAGAACCTTCTGACATTGGCTACGTGAATGCGCATGGCACGGCGACCGATCATGGCGATATCGCCGAGTCACATGCGACCCATGCCGTTTTTGGCGATCGCACCCCGATCTCGTCACTCAAGAGCTACATGGGTCACACGCT
>JBATAQ010000077.1:0-16535 GCA_049661925.1 Dokdonella sp. | reverse complement strand
GTGATTTTCGATGCGCTGCAGACTGCCGGTTCGCGCGGCGCTGATTTGCTCATTGCCGATACTGCGGGTCGATTACACACGCAGACCGGCCTGATGGACGAGCTTTCCAAGATTCGTCGCGTGCTTGCGCGATTTGATGCAACCGCACCACATGAAGTTTTGCTGGTCATTGATGGCACCACTGGGCAGAACGCCGTTAACCAGACGCGCCAGTTTCTGCAGGCGATTGGCGTGACCGGGCTGGTCGTCACCAAGCTGGATGGCACGGCGAAGGGTGGCGTGGTGTTTGCGTTGGCACGGGAGTTCGGTTTGCCGATCCGCTATGTCGGCTTGGGCGAGCAGATCGAAGACCTGCGCGTGTTTGAAGCCGCTGCGTTTGTCGACGGTTTGCTGCCGGCGTCGCTCGCGAAAGCCGGCTGACCGCGATGGCCCTGCGGACGCGAACACGCGTCATCCTGTTTGTTCTGTTTGCATTGCTCGCGATCATCGCGTTCGTGATCTATCGCTACAGCCAGCCGCAACGGCTGAGTGCCTTGTTGGTCGATCAGTTGCAGTCGCGCTATGGCTTGCAACTGACCATGCCGAATGCGGCGAGCATCGACTTCTCTCCCGGCGTATCGGTCAAGCTTGACCATCCCGTGGTGACTGCTGCGGCTGGTTCAGCGCCGCTGCTGACAGCGGGTGGTGTCGATGTCGCGTTGCCCTGGTCGACGTTGTTTGGTGATGAGCCGGTAATCGACCGGATTGCATTGCAGCAGCCGCGAATCGACATTGATGCGCTGCAAGCATGGCTCGCGACACAGACCAGCGATGGTGGACCTGCCGTAGTTCCAGCGTTCAACCTGAGTGTGCAAGACGGCACCGTGCTGCGTGGTGGTCAAACTCTTGCGACGGGAGTCAATGCGAGCCTGCAAGGTTCCGCGCAACTTGGCGCATGGATCGACGAGTGGGCGAGAGCCGGTGGTCCGGCATCGCCAATTCCGCCACTCAACGGAACGCTCGACGCGACGCGAATCAACGTTGGTCAGACGACTCTCGACGGTGTGCGTCTGCGGATTGATGATGACGCGCCGAAACCGCCGCAACAAAAGTGAAGCCGTTTGCCGAGCGCCTGCTGGCATGGTTCGACGTGCATGGCCGGCACGACTTGCCTTGGCAGCATCCGCGCGATCCGTATCGGGTCTGGGTCAGCGAAGTGATGTTGCAACAGACACAGGTTCGTACGGTGATTGCCTACTTCGAGCAATTCGTATCGGAGTTGCCGGATATCGAATCGCTCGCGGTTGCCAGCGAAGATCGCGTGTTTGGTTTGTGGTCGGGGCTGGGCTACTACAGCCGTGCACGCAACCTGCGTCGCGCCGCGCAGACTGTGATAGCTGAGCACGGTGGCAAGCTGCCGACGGACATCGAAGCTTTGCAAACCCTGCCAGGCATCGGCCCATCAACGGCGGCGGCCATCCTCGCGCAAGCAAACGGCCAACGGCACGCGATCCTCGACGGCAATGTGAAGCGCGTGCTGGCCCGACATCGCGGCATCGACGGCTGGCCGGGCGGTAGCAAGGTGCAAGCCGCGTTGTGGAACGAGGCCGAACGTTTCACGCCGCATGATCGGATCGCCGACTACACGCAAGCGATCATGGATCTCGGCGCGACGATCTGCATTCGATCACGACCACGATGTTCCGAATGCCCGGTTGCTGCGGACTGTGTCGCGCGACTCGAAAATCGAACGACAGAATTGCCACAACGCAAACCGCGGCGCGCGATTCCTGCGCGAGCCACGACGATGCTTCTGCTGCGTGATGCGGATGGCCGCGTGCTGCTGCAAAAACGTCCGCCGACCGGCGTTTGGTCAGGGCTCTGGAGCCTGCCGGAATTCGCCGATCGCGTGGCGGCCGACAACGCGTTGCAGGACTACGGCGCGACGTACTCGAAAGAACTCGACGCGTTCACCCACACCTTCAGCCACTTCCGTCTGGAGATCGCGCCACTGCTGGCCGATGTCGTGGTGCCATTCCGCGCAGTTGCCGACGCGCCCGATCTGGAGTGGTACGGTAGCGAGCAATGGTCCGTGCTTGGCCTGCCAGCACCGGTCCGCCGATTGCTTCAATCTTTGGATACCCAACAAACAGGAACCCGCGATGTCCCGTAATGTCAATTGCGTCAAGCTCGGCCGTGAAGCTGAGGGCTTGGGTTTCGCGCCATGGCCCGGCGACCTTGGTCGTCGCATTTTCGACAATGTTTCGAAAGAAGCCTGGACCGAATGGCTGGCTCACCAGACCATGCTGATCAACGAAAACCGCCTCAACCCGCTCGAAAAGACGACGCGAACATTCCTCGCGGCGGAGATGGAGAAATACTTCTTCGGCGAAGGCGCGGAAAAGCCTGCGGGTTACGTTGCGCCGGAATAGGGCAACAGGGTTCGGCACTACACGAAACCCTCGTCATACCTGCGTCTGCACGCCTCTGCCCGTAATTTCTCGCCAGTTTGGTCAGACGACCACTAAAAACTCGTCGTCATCCTCGCGAAAGCGGGGGTTCATCTTGATTCTGCGTCAGGTTCCAGTGGCTTGACGAAGATCAAAATGGATCCCTGCTTTCGCAGGAATGACGAGAATTTGGACTTTTGCCGCTTCCGTGGATCTCACGAATCAGGGAGCGTTTTGCGCCCACTAAAGCACATCCTTGGCCAGAGGTCGGATCTCGGTGATCTGGCAACGTCGGCCTTTTTCGACCAGCACGGAGTCGAAGCGGACGCGCACTTGCCGCGCCGATGACGTCAGTGCGATTGAGTTGGTCCAAGGTAGTTCGACGCAGGGGTTCTCGACAGTCAACAGGTACGCCTCGTTGACGCGAACCCAGACGACGACTCGGTTGTCGCCGACCAGTTCCCACTTCTGCAGTTTGTAGAACGTGAACTTGTCGATCGGCGCACCTGCGCCATCGAGATACTTCGCCAGACTCTGTTCCTGTGCTTCAGGCGTTTGCGCCAACGCGGCCGGCGCGAGTAGCGCAAAGGCAACGGCAATGATTACGGCGAACCTGGACATGGAAGCCTCCTGTGGTGGTGTTGCGCAAAAGACGAGTCGCCGCATCGCAACGTCGCAGGGTGAGACAGCGCACGATACGCGGGATAGCATGGCGTTCATCCCACAATACCGGAACGCCGATGCTCGAACTCATTCGCCACGACGCCATCCATGAATTGCGCCTCGCCAATCCGCCGGTCAATGCGCTCAATCCCGAGTTGCTTCGCGCCTTGCATTGCGCGATCAAGGCCGCGCCAGAAGATGGAGCGCGCGGGCTGATTCTGTCCGGTCGCGCCGGCATGTTTTCCGCTGGCCTGGATGTTCCAAGTTTGCTTCAGCTTGATCGCATAACGCTCGCCGATGCTTGGCGCGATCTGTTCGGCATCTGCGGCGCGCTGGCGACTTCGCCGATTCCCACCGTCGCTGCACTGACTGGCCACAGCCCAGCCGGCGGCGCGGTGATGGCGCTGTTTTGTGACTACCGCATCATGGCGCGCGGCGAATTCAAGATTGGCCTCAACGAGGTGCAGGTAGGTCTGGCCGTGCCCGACGCGATCCAGTTTGCGCTGCGCCGCCTGGTCGGTCCGCATCGCGCCGAGCGACTGCTGGTCGCGGGAACGATGCTGGAATCGGAAGCCGCGCATGAAATCGGATTCGTTGATGAACTGGCTGACGTCGACGATGTAGTCGCGCGCGCCCTGTTGTGGCTGGGTCAGTTGTTGACCTGTCCGCCCAAGGCGCAGGCCGAGACGCGAAGGCTGGCAAGGGCTGATCTCGCGGCGCTGTATGGCGACCCTGCGACGCTGCCAATCGAGAGCTTTCTCGATGGCTGGTTCGATCCGGAAGCGCAGCAGGTATTGCACGCGCTGGTGGCGAAACTTAAATCGAAGGCGTGAGCGGCGCAGCAATGGGCGTCCGGTAGACCGATCACTCACCGTTCGGCATTTCGCCTTTCGCGACCGGTCGCCCCGGATCGCTGATCCAGCCACTCCACGAAGGTACATACAAGCGCGCGCCATGAAGCCCCGCGTGTTCCATCGCCAGCAGATTGTGGCAGGCGGTGACACCCGAGCCGCACATGTGCACGACATCATCGGGGCGGCGATCTTCGAGCAGCGCGAGCCATTCGTCGCGCAACGGCGATGATCTCTTGAACAATCCATTGTCGTCGAGATTCGCCGAAAACGGGCGATTGACTGCACCGGGTACATGCCCTGCAACACTGTCGATGGGTTCGACTTCGCCGCGGTATCGTGCTTCGGCGCGTGCGTCGATCAACAGCATTGATCGATCCGCCAATCCGCGTTGCAAACTCTGAGCATCAACAAGTTGAACGCTTGACCACGCCCGCTCGCGCGGCTCGCTGGCGACTATGTTCCACAGACTGTTTTCCAGCTTGCTCCCGTTGCGTGTCCAAGCTGCCAAGCCACCATCCAGTACCTGCGCCTTGTCATGGCCAATCAGGCGCAGCATCCACCACAGCCGTGATGCGGCGAGCGCGCCGCCGGCGTCGTCGTAGGTTACGACCTTCTTTTCGGGGGTCCACCCGATGCTTGCCAGCCAGCGCATGAAAGAAGCGGGATCGGGGAGAGGGTGACGCCCCTCACCTTGCTTGCCGAGGTCTGAAAGATCGTGATCGAGATTGGCATGGACGCCACCGGGAATATGTCCTTCCTTCCACGCGCGATTGCCGGCGGCGGGATCGGCCAGCTGATGGCGGCAATCGACGACTATCACGTCGTCGCGATCAATGATTGCGGCAAGCTCGGCGGCCGAGATCAAGGGATTGGTGTTCATGGTCTTGCCTCCAGGCGGTCAATCAAGTTGCGCAGTATCGTCGCGGTCGCACCCCAGACGCGGCGGCTTTCATAATGAAATTCATCGATTTGCCGAGTCTGGCCGCGCCACTTTATCGGTATCGATTGCATGCGCCCAGGGTGCAGGATGTAGTCCAGCGGTACTTCGAAAACTTCGGCGACTTCGCCAGGTTCGGGCCGTATCGTGAAGCCTTCACTGACGACCGCAACGACCGGCGTGATTGAAAACGCCGAGATCGTATCGAGCCGGTCGAGAAAGCCAATCGGCTCAACGAACGATCGCGCAATCCCTGTCTCTTCCCAGGTTTCGCGTAACGCGGCATGGATCGCGTCGCCATCGTCGCGGTCGATTGCGCCTCCCGGGAAACTGATCTGGCCTGCGTGTCGGCGCAAGGCTTCGGTGCGCCGGGTCAACAGCAGGTTGAGCGAGTCGGCTCGCATCACGATCGGTACCAGCACGGCAGCGGGACGAAGGTTTTTCGGAATCAGGTCGGCAAACTGGATCGAGGGTTGGCACAGGTCGACCGGCACATCGGTCAAGGGCCGGATTGCCGCGCGGATTCGCGCGATCACGGATTCGACCGTGCTCACGGCTGCTCTTGCTCGGCGCGTGCCGGCAAGACCACGTCCATGTAGTGACGCCGTTCCGCATCGCTCATGTCGCGCCATCGCATGATCTCATCACCGGTACGCGCGCACCCGACGCAGAGCTGACTGCGCACGTCCATCGTGCACACCTTGGTGCATGGGCTTTGGATGGCGACGCTGGGGAAATCGAAATTCATGTCCAGCAGTGAATGCCCTATGCGATTACCTGTCGTGAAAAAAGAACGCCGCGCAGAGCGCGGCGTTCGGATGATTCCGCCGGATCGCGAACGATCAGACGCTGTCCCGGCGAGTAGCCGGCACGCGGATCGACTTACTTGCTGTCGATCACCTTGATCTCGAATACCAGCGCCTCGTTCGGCCCGATGCGCGGCGGGTTGCCACGTTCCCCATAGGCCATTTCCGGTGGCACGAAGATCTGCCAATGATCGCCAACCTTCATGCGCGGAAGTACTTCGGCCCAGCCCTTGATGACCTCGTTCACCTTGAACTTGACCGGCTCGCCGCGAGCGAACGAGCTGTCGAACTCAAGGCCACTGGCCAGCGAACCACGGTAGTGCACGGTGACTTCACTGGTCGCGGTGACCTGCTTGCCGTTGCCATCCTCGATGACGCGGTACTGCACGCCGGACGGCAGCGCGATGATGCCTTTCTTGGACTTGTTCTCGGTCAGGAACCTGGTGCTGGCGGCCTTGTTGGTGCCGGCGATCTTGTCGAACTCGGCCTTGGCCTCGGTCGCGATCTTGGTCTGGAACTTGCTCAATGTTTCACCCATCAGAGCTTCCGGCACGGCCGGGTTGCGCTTGGCGTTGCCGTCCTGGATGGCTTTGACGACGGTATTGATGTCGACGTCGATCTTGCGCTCGGCAAAATCGCGACCAATCTGGTAGCCGATCGAATAGGACAGACGGCCCTTCTCCGAGGTCGTCTCCTGGGCGAGGGCACTGCCCGCGACCATCAAGCCCGCAAGCGCGAGCGAACCAGCAAACTTCATGCATATCTCCATGGGGAGGGGCCCCGGTGATCGTTCAAAGACGGGCCGATTGCCGCAACCGGCGATCGGATCAAACCACGTAGTCTACCTCAGAGCCTGCGCGGGCTGAAAAGTTCGCGGCAAGATACGCTTGTTATCATCGCGTTTTTTCGACATCCACACGGAGTTCAGCCATGGGTTTTCGCAACCTCACCAGCAGTGATCGCGGCGCTGTTCGTACCATCACCATCAATCGCCCCGACAAGCTGAACGCACTCAATCGCGAAACCATCAACGAGCTTGGCATTGCCTTCACCCAAGCCGGCGCGGACGACGCCGTGCGCGTGGTGGTGCTTGCAGGAGCGGGCGAGAAGGCATTCGTCGCGGGCGCCGATATCAGCGAACTCAACACGGCCACGCCGGTGCAGGCGCAACGCATGGCGCAAAACGGGCAGCGCATGATGCGTGGCATCGAGCTGCTCGGAAAACCGGTCATCGCTCGCCTGCAGGGCTTTGCACTCGGTGGTGGATTGGAACTGGCGATGGCTTGTCATCTGCGTATCGCCAGCGCGAAAGCCAAGCTTGGTCTGCCGGAAATCAGCCTTGGACTGATGCCGGGCTTCGGGGGGACGCAGCGCATCGTGCGCCTGGTTGGCCGTTCGGCTGCGCTGGAATTGACCTTGTCCGGCACACCGATCGATGCGCATCGCGCCCTGGTGCTTGGATTGGTCAATCGGGTAGTCGCCGTCGAAGAGCTCGATGCAGAGGTCGAGCGTTGGGCCGATCAACTCGCCACCGCTGCGCCGCAGGCGATGGCCGGAATACTTTCAGCCGTGCTTGCCGCCGATGACCTTGGTATTGACGACGGCCTCGACTACGAAGCCCGCTCGTTCGGTCTGCTGTTCTCGACCGCCGATATGAGGGAAGGTACGTCTGCCTTCCTTGAACGCCGCAAGCCGAGCTTTACCGGAAATTGACCTCGTAGGGTGGATGTCCGAAGGGAATCCACCATCGTCCACCGCGCGGTCGTGAGAAACGGTGGATTCCTTTCGGGGATCCACCATCATCCACCGCGCGGTCGTGAGAAACGGTGGATTCCCTTCAGGCATCCACCCTACGAAGACCTTCAATGGCGTTGACGGGCGAGCACCATCAGTGCGCGCCACCGCGATACTTCTTTTCGCCCGCATTTACGGCCACCTTCAAGCGATTCTCGGGCGGCGCGAGCGGGCAGGTTGCGTAAGGCGTGAACGCGCACGGCGGGTCGTAGGCAAGGTTGAAGTCAAGGATCAACTTGCCATCTTTCGGCGCATCGGTATCCAGGAATCGGCCACCGCCGTAAGTAATCTTGCCACTGGTCTTGTCGGCGAATACGAAGAACAGGCCATCCTTGGTGTCCTCGTTCATCGGCAGCAATTCGTAGGTAACGCCCGCGTGCTCGAACACCGCCTTGCCCGGTACCTGCAACTTGTAGATGGTGCCGACCACGTCGGGAATCTCCAGCGGCCGTGGCTTGTCGAACGTCACCCAACGCGCCTCGACCCGCCATGACGGATCAATTGCGAAGAAATCGATCCCGAGGAAGTGCTTCAGCGCGTCCGCATCCGCGTCCTTGATGCGCAAACCAATCTTGTCGTTGCGCTGGATCACGAAGAAGCTGACCGGGCCTGCCGCGACGATGCTCGGCTTGTCGGCTGCATCGCTCGCCAGCGCAGACTCGGCAACCGTCTTGCCATCGACCGTCGCACCGGATGCTGCGTCAATCGTGATCGATGCCTTTCCATCCTGCAGCGTGATCACACCCAGCTTCGGCGGGCCCTTGAGCAACACGATGTCGTTGTCCTTCGCGCTGCCAATGGAGTTACGACCCTCCGACAACCAGTCCAGTCCAATCAAGCTCAACCAGCCACCTGGCTTGCGCAATCCAGCGTCGCGCTCGGCGCGTTGTTGCTGGATCTTGGTGGTGTAGTCGGATGGCAAATCCACTGCAATCGCGCTGACGCTCGCCACCAGCATCAAGGAAAAGAGTGTTGATCGGAACATCATGGGGCCAGCCTTCGAGAGAACACGGGAACGCCGGCTCGACACACGATGCGTCACGACCGTGACGGCATGTGTGGCGCGCGACTTAAGATGAAGCGCATGAGCACCGATCATACTCCGGAGTCCGAATCACGAAATCTGTTGTTCGGCGTGGTCACGGCCGCCGTCGGACTGATCGCCGCGTACGCCATTTATAGCGACCAGGGTTCGCTGCAGGTGCCATTGTGGGTGGCGATGCTCGCGTGCAGTTGTTTCGTCCTCGCCGGCTTGGCCTTGGCCTTGCGCGACTCAGCCTTCGCCTCAGCCTATCGATGGACGGTGGTGATTCTGTTGCTGTGCATGACGATCATTCCGGCCTGGATCTCCTTCGCGTCAAGCAATCGCCAGTGCCGTGCCAGGCTTTTGTTTCTCGAAGGCCCGACTGATTGCCGTGTTGCCTTCGGCGTGTCGACCGTCCTGATCGTGGTCGTACTGCCAGTGGCAATCAGGCTGGCGCTGCGTGGCACAAAGTCGTAGGCAGCTGTCAGGGTGACGATTGCTCAGAGCACGGCCGCGAGCGCGCCCGAAAGCTCTGGATGATCGAATAGAAAACCTTGGCTGGTCGCTCGAGCCGGCATCACACGCTGACCGGTCAACAACATGTTGGCCATCTCGCCGAACATCAGTTTCAAGGCGATCGCGGGCGTGCGGATGATCGCCGGTCGATGCAGTGCCTTGGCGAGTGCGTCGGCGAAATCCGCGTTGGTTACAGGATTCGGTGCTGTCCCGTTGTAGGCGCCGCTTGCGGCGTCGGTTTCGGCAAGCCAACGAATCATTCGGACCAAGTCGTGGCGGGTGATCCAGCTCATCCATTGCTTGCCATCGCCCATCGGGCCACCAAGACCGAACTTGAATGGTGGCAACATCTTCGCGAGTGCGCCGCCGTCGGCTGCCAGCACGACACCGGTGCGCAAGCGACAGACGCGCACGCCGAGTGCCTCGGCCTTGATCGCTTCAGCTTCCCATGCAAGGCATAGCTTGGCCGCGAAGTCATCGCCGGGACTGGATTCTTCAGGAAGTTTTTCATCGCCGCGCGCGCCATACCAGCCAATCGCCGATCCGGAGATCATTGCCCTGGGTCGAGGGTCCTGCGTCACTATCCAATGGTTGAGTTGGCGCGTCGTTCCAATCCGCGAATCGAGAAACGCCTGCTTGCGTTCATCGCTCCAGCGACCGTCGGTCAGGTTCTCGCCGGCGAGATTGACGATGACATCGACGTTGGCCGCTTCGTCGAGTCTGTTGATCGCCATCGCGCTTGTGGGCAAGCAAGCTTTGGCTCGCGATACATTGCGGGTAAGTACAGTCACGCGATGCTGGTCCGCAATCAGGCTCGCGCAAAGCGCCTTGCCGATGAAGCCGGTACCGCCGGTAATGAGGTAGTGCATGGTTACTCCAAGTGCCGCCGGCATTGAGCATGGCGGAACAACATCAGGCCTGCGACTAGCGACCGCGCAGGAACAATCGGTCCAGTTCCGCCATCGTCAGTTGTACGGTGGTCGGGCGGCCGTGGTTGCATTGGCCGGAGCGTTCGGTGATTTCCATTTCGCGGAGCAGGGCATTCATTTCGGGGATGGTCAGGCGACGGTTGGCGCGGACCGAGCCGTGGCAAGCCATCGACGACAGCAATGCGTTTTCCACTTCCTCGATGCGACGCGAATCGCCGTGGGTGATCACGTCGGCGATCACGTCGCGGACCAGTGCGGCGATGTCGGCATCGTCGAGCAAGAGCGGAACCTGGCGCACCGATACCGATTGCGGGCCGCTGCGACGAATCTCGAAGCCGAGTGCTTCAAAACGTGGCCCGTGTTCTTCGGCTGCTGCTGCTTCCTTTTCGCTGACAGCGAGTTGCATGGGCACCAGTAATCGTTGCGAGCGAATGTCGCCGCCGTCGTGTTGCGACTTTAACTTCTCGTAAGTGATGCGCTCGTGCGCAGCGTGCATGTCAACCACGATCAGTCCGTGCGCGTTCTGCGCGAGCACGAACACGCCATGCAATTGCGCGATCGCAAAGCCGAGAGGTGGGATGTCGGACGCATCTGCAACGTTCGGCATAGCCCCGAACTCGTTGCCTTGCCTCGTTGGCGCGCCACTGGGTACACCACGAACTTCGCCGATTAGCGCGGCGTAATCGCCCATGCCATCGCGTACGCCAAGCCCCAGTCCACTCTGGCTTCGGTATTGCGGCCACGATGCCGCCATGCCGACGGTCTCTTGATTAGCGGTGCGTAATGTATCGCCCGACGAGTTGCCCGCTCGCGTCCCGGCCAGGGCTTCGTTGAGACTGCGATAGATGAAGTCGTGGACCAGCCGACCTTCGCGAAAGCGCACTTCGCTCTTGGCTGGATGCACGTTGACATCAACCAGTGCCGGGTCGACTTCGAGGAAAAGCACGTAAGTTGGATGACGGCCGTGGTACAGCACGTCGGCATAGGCCTGGCGCACGGCGTGGGTGACGAGACGATCCTTCACGAGTCGCCCGTTGACGTGAAAATACTGTTGGTCGGACTGGCTGCGCGATGCCGTCGGCAAACCCACCCAGCCGCGCAGGCGCAAGCCGGCGGCAGAATGATCGATGGCCAGACTATTGCCGATGAAGCTGTTGCCGAGCACGTCGCCAATGCGCCGTGCGCCGTCTTCGCGCAGCAACGCAGGCTTCAGCAAGCGCACCGCCTTGCCGTTGTGTCGTAACTGGAATTCCACACCGTCGCGGGCCAGCGCAATCGATTTCACCAGCTCGTCGATGTGGCCAAACTCGGTGCGTTCGGCACGCATGAATTTTCGGCGCGCTGGCACATTGAAAAAAAGGTCGCGCACTTCGATGGTGGTGCCGGTCGGATGTTGCGCTGGTCGCATCGGCGTGACCTTGCCGGCGCTTACTTCGATGGTTTGCGCCATCGCATCGGCAGGCGTTCGCGAGGTCAGCGCGAAACGCGATACCGATGCAATCGATGGCAGTGCTTCTCCACGAAAGCCGAGCGTGGCGACGCGTTCCAGATCATCGAAGCTGGCGATCTTGCTGGTTGCGTGCGAGAGGATGGCGAGTGGCAGGTCCTCCGCGTGGATGCCGCCGCCATCGTCGCGAATGCGGATCAGCCGTGCACCGCCTTCCTCGATGTCGATTTCGATGCGGGTGGCACCTGCATCAAGGCTGTTCTCGATCAATTCCTTGACGACAGACGACGGCCGCTCGATCACCTCGCCAGCGGCAATCTGGTTGACGAGTTCAGCGGGCAGGGCGTGGATGCGAGGCATGGAGCGGACCGGGGAAACTGGTCTGCATTCTAGCTGCTAGGAATTCTTGGCCTGCGATCAGCACTTCGTCGTCATCCGCGATTTCGCGGGGATGACGACGGTAGTGGTGTCCCGTCACGAGGATCGTGGGCGATCAGCTCGTCGGTATGCGCAGTATTGCGCCGACGCGCACGTTGTTGCTGCTGAGCTTGTTGAACGAACGCAGTGCGTCGACGCTGGTGCTGTGTCGGTTGGCGATAATCGATAGCGATTCACCTGCGCCGACCACGTGCCGCGATGCCTTTGCCGAATTGGTGTTCAGCGCGAACTGGCTGCCATCGGGCGGCGCGATGAGGAAGTAGTTGCGCGCACCGTCGATGATTGCCCTGGCGAGCTTTTCGCGATGCGCCGAGTCCTTGAGCCGGTTCTCTTCAATGGGATTGCTGATGAAAGCGGTCTCGACCAGGATCGATGGCACGTCGGGTGATCGCAACACAATGAAATTCGCGCGTTCGACATAGCTGCGATGAGTCGGGCCGATTTGCCGCAGTGCGGCCAGCACCTGATCGGCGACGGTATTGCTGGCGCCCATCGTTGCGCCTTGTTGCAGGTCGAGCAGAACGGCAGCGAGATCGGCGTCCTTGTCGTCGAGACTGACGCCGCCGATCAGGTCGGCACTGTTCTCGCGATCTGCCAACAGGCGTGCCGACTCGCTGGTGGCACCGCGCGTCGACATCACCCAGACCGATGAACCCTGCGCCTCGCAGGCACCCGGGCAGGCATCGGCGTGGATCGAAACGAACAGGTCGGCATGTGCCTTGCGGGCAATTGCATAACGCTGCTTGAGCGGCACATAGACATCGCGGTCGCGGATCAGCATTGCCGACATGCCGGGTTCGCGATCAATCTGCGCCTTGAGCTCGCGCGCGACTTTCAGGGTCAGCATTTTCTCGTAGCTGCCGCTGGCGCCAATCGCGCCGGGATCCTTGCCGCCGTGGCCGGCATCAACCGCGATCAACACCTTGCGCCCTGCCGTGCTGGCGGGAAGCGCATCGAGCAGCTTCTTCACAGGAGTGGCCGATGCGGTCTTCGGATAGAAATCGAGCACCAGCCGGTGGCCGGACTTGCCACCCGGCGCGAGCAGGAAGCTCTTCGGCCGAACCGTGTCGCCCAGGTTGAACACCGCACGCGAATCGGCCTTGCCCTGCTTGCCGATCCGAACCGACTTCAGCAGGCCCTTGATCTCGGGCGTGCTGAAGCCTTCCACGAACTTGCTGTTGCGCAGATCCAGCACAACGCGGTCGGGATTGGCGAGGTCGAACAGCTTGTAGTCGACCGGGCCGCTGAGGTCGAAAACGACCCGGGTGTACTCCGGGCTGGCCCAGCTGCGGACGGAACGAATTTCCGCGCCAAAAGCCCAAGTGGAGGCGAACAGCAGCGTCGCCGCTGCGGCCCAACAGAACCCCTTTTTCCGCCTGATCGTCTCCATAGGCGTCGATTGAACGCCGACTCGACGCAGATTTCAACCCTTTTCCGTATATAAATCCGCAAGCTGCGGAACAGTGCTCAGGAATCACTCCACCTTTTGAGTGCGTCGGTACCGAGTCGGGACAGGCCTACGGCGCGCAGATTTCGCTGGGTTGCGGCATGACTAAGCTCGATCCGAAGGTCGGCCGGCGGGATATGCTCGCCACCGCGTTCGGGCCATTCGATGAGAATCAGCGCGTCGGGATCGGCCAGATCGGGCAGGCCCAGCCATTCGACTTCCTCCGGATCGGCAAGGCGGTACAGGTCTAGATGGTGGGCTCTGTTGTTCGTCAGCGGATAGGACTCGATCAGGCTGTACGTAGGGCTTTTCACGCGCTCGCCAATGCCAAGTGCCTGCAACAGCGCTCGCGCGAAAGTGGTCTTGCCGGTGCCGAGATCGCCTTGCAAATGGATGACCAGACCTTGTGCCGCCACGGGCGCTAGTCGCTTCGCCAGTTCAACCAGCGCTGCTTCGTCCAGGCCGGGACGATCAACCGAGTCAGACGCCAGCGTCATACCGAAAACGCGTTGACCAATCGGCGCAGCGCCGGAAACAGATCGGTCGCGATCAGGCCGCGGGGTTGGCCGATGGCTGCGATATCGCCGGCCCGCGCGTGAACGGCGACCCCCAATCGCGCAGCGTCCCAAGCCGACAAGCCTTGTGCCATCAACGCGGCAATCACTCCGGTCAGCACATCGCCCATGCCGCCGCTCGCCATGCCGGGATTGCCCCATGGGCAGACCGCGACGTGGCAATCCGGATCGGCAATCAAGCTGCCGGCGCCTTTCAACACGACGACGGCGTTGTAGCGCGCGGCGATGTCGCGGACCGAACCGTAACGATCACGCTGGATTTTTGCCGTCGTCGTGCCGAGCAGTCGCGCCGCTTCGCCGGGATGGGGCGTCAACACATGCGAACCTCGTTCGGGTTTCGGAAGCGACGAACGTGAAATCACTTCGCCGCCAGCAAGTCGCACCGATCCGCGTGACAACAGATTCAAGGCATCGGCATCGATTACGCAGGGCAGGCCGCTGTGTAACGCGGTATCCCACAGCGCGTGACCCCATGCGGCTTGCCCCAGCCCGGGGCCGAGCGCGACTGCGTCGACGCCTTCGAGCAACGATTTCAGTTCCTGCGGACCGTCGACACCATGCGCCATCAGTTCCGGTCGCGCCGCATTGATTGCCGCGACATTGGCGGCGCGCGTCGCGACGCTGACCTTGCCTGCGCCGCAACGCAGCGCGGCTTCGGCCGTCATCCGTATCGCACCGCCAAAGCCGTGATCACTGCCGAGCGCAAGCACGTGGCCGTACGAACCCTTGTTCGCGTTGCGCTGCCGCGTGGGCAGCACGCAACCGATATTGGCATCGAGCAGGCGCGCGTCAAGGGCGATGCCTTGTCGTGCGGCGGGCGGGATGTCGAGTGTGTCCAGTTCAAGCTCGCCGCAATAGTCGAGCGCATCGCCGGTGAACATACCGCGCTTCCAGGAAACAAAGCTGATCGTCGCCGCCGCCCGCAGCGCTACTCCGCGAGGCACACCACTATCGGCGCAAAGGCCGGAAGGGATATCGAGAGCCAGCACCGGCTGGCTGCTGGCGTTGATCTGTTCGATGAGCGCAGCAGCCGTATCGTCAACGTCGCGATCCAGGCCGATCCCGAACAGACCATCGACAATCACATCGACCAATGGAAGATCACTGGTGTTGTCGAACGACATTTCGCGACCACCCGCCGCGCGGAAGCGTTCGCGCGCGTCGACCGCAGCGCCGCCCGGTTCGCCGAAACTGATCGCGTGCACGTCGAAGCCTTCGTACAGCGCCGTCGCGCCGAGCAGCCAGGCGTCGCCTCCGTTGTTGCCGGTTCCGCAGAGCAACAGCAAACGGCGTGCTTCAGGCCAGCGGCGGCGCAGGCAGGCAAACGCGGCGCTGGCGGCGCTTTGCATCAACATGGGTCCGGTCACTCCGCAGTTTTCGATTGCGGTGCGATCGATCTGACGGACTTGGGCGGCGGTGTAAAGCGCGGTGGCGATATCGGCAGGCATGGCTGGATGATACCGGCAGGTCGCTGGGTCGGGCGCAACCGATATGCGCTATCGCGGCCAGCTTCAGGAGCTGTGCGAAAATCGGCGCATGTCATCCGTGCCACCCACCGACTACAACGCCTTGCTCAGCGACATCCGCCGCTGGGCTGGCGAGCTTGGTTTTCAGGACGTCGGCATCGCCGGAATCGATCTCGCCGAGGACGAGGCGCATTTGCTGTCGTGGCTCGACGATGGCTTGCACGGCGATATGGCGTGGATGCAGCGCCACGGCAGCAAGCGCAGTCGTCCGGACGAACTGGTACCCGGTACGCTGCGAGTGATTTCGGTGCGCATGGACTATCTGCCGACGGGCATCCGCGATGGCTGGGAAGCGCTCGCCGATGCCGACAGCGCGTACGTGTCGCGATACGCACTGGGTCGCGATTACCACAAGCTGATGCGCGGACGCCTGCAGAAACTGGCTGATCGCATCGCCGAACAGGTTGGTCCGTTTGGCTATCGTGCGTTCGTGGATTCAGCCCCGGTGCTCGAACGCGCTCTTTCGCGTGATGCCGGCATTGGCTGGATCGGCAAGCACACTTGCTTGATCGACAGCGACAGCGGGTCCTGGTTTTTCATCGGCGAGCTGTACACGGATTTGCCATTGCCCTTGAACGCGCCGGCCAGCGCGCACTGCGGCACCTGCGCGCGCTGCATCGATGTCTGCCCAACCGGCGCCATCATCGCGCCGTATCGCGTCGATGCGCGCCGCTGCATTTCCTACCTGACCATCGAGCTCGACGGCTCGATTCCGCTGGAGCTGCGGCCGCTGATTGGCAACCGCATTTACGGCTGTGACGATTGCCAACTGGTTTGCCCCTGGAACAAGTTCGCCCAGCCGACGACCGAAGCAGACTTTGCGCCGCGCAACGATCTCGATCATTCCAGCCTGATCGACCTGTTCGCGTGGACGGAATCGGAATTCATGCAACGTACCGAGGGTTCGGCAATTCGGCGCATCGGTTTCGAGCGCTGGTCGCGCAATATCGCTGTTGCGCTGGGCAATGCGACATGCTCCGAGGACACCGTGAAAGCGCTGCGCTCGCGTGCCAATGACCCGTGCGAAGTAGTCCGCGAGCATGTTCAATGGGCGCTCGAGCGGCTGAGTACGTCTTTTTCCTGAATCGGAAAGCCTGTTAGACTCGCACTTGGTCAATGTTGGTCAAGGCGAGTGTCATGCAAATCAACT
>JBATAQ010000076.1:0-6672 GCA_049661925.1 Dokdonella sp. | reverse complement strand
GTTGGCAATCTTCCTGTGATGCGGTGCTGTCTCGACAGCCCCAAAAGAGTGCCAGAAGCCGTCGTCCACTGGACCCCGGCCTGCGCCGGGGAAACGAGTAGGATTCGGTGCGCAGACTCCAGTCATGAGCCGCCAACAGGGCGTCTCTCGGTCAAGCAGAATTATTCCGGGCAGCAGTGCGCCTACGCGGGAATGACGAGGTGGGCGGTGGATACTTGACGAAGCTCGCCAGCGGCGGATGCGAAAATCCACGATTGCGCGCAGGCACCGACACCGGATCAGGCGTTGCTACTGAACTCGTGCACGGCATCGACCAGCACGCCAACGTGTTCGGGGTTGAGATCGGGCGTGACGCCGTGGCCGAGGTTGAACACGTGGCCTGGACCCTTGCCGTAGCTTTCCAGCGTCGCCTTCACTTCCGTGCGAATCGCTTCCGGATTCGCGTAAAGGATTGCCGGATCGACATTGCCTTGCAGCGCGACGCGATCGCCGACGCGAGCGCGTGCGTCGCCGAGGCTGATTGTCCAGTCGAGACCAAGCGCATCGCAACCGGTATCGGCCAGCGTTTCGAGATGACCGTTCGCGCCTTTCGAGAACAGGATCAGCGGCAACTCTCGCGCGACCGGATCAGCCTTCAATCGCTGCGTCACTTCGGCCAGATAGCGTTGCGAGAATTCGCGGAACTGCGGCGGTGCCAGCATGCCGCCCCAGGTGTCGAAAACCATCAAGGCTTGCGCGCCGGCTGCGGCTTGCGCGGAGAGATAGTCGGCGACGGCTTGCGCGTTGATCGACAGCAAGTGATGCATCGAAGTCGGATCGTTCCACATCATTGCTTTTGGACGTGCGAAGTTCGACGAGCCACCACCTTCGATCATGTAGCAGGCCAGTGTCCACGGGCTGCCGGAAAAACCGATCAGCGGAACGCGGCCATCCAGCTCGCGGCGGATCAGGCTGACTGCGTCCATCACGTAGCGCAGCGATTCATTCGGATCGGGCGCGGCGAGCTTGCGGATTGATGCGGCATCACGCAGCGGTCGCTCGAATTTGGGGCCTTCGCCTTCGACGAAGTACAACCCCAACCCCATTGCGTCGGGAATGGTCAGGATGTCGGAGAACAAAATCGCAGCGTCGAGATCAAATCGAGCCAGCGGTTGCAGGGTGACTTCACAGGCCAGTTCCGGGTTTTTCGCAAGCGCCAAAAAACTTCCGGCGCGGGCACGGGTGGCGCGGTACTCGGGTAAGTAGCGACCCGCCTGGCGCATGATCCACACCGGCGTCGCATCGACGGGCTCGCGACGCAATGCGCGCAGGAAACGATCATTTTTCAAGTCAGTCATAGGATTTCCAGAAAAGAATTACGGTGAGACGAGTTCGTTCTGCAGCGGCGCGATACGACGCGGCCAGCCGGAGTTGATTGCGGAATCAGCCGGCACCATCGAGCGCGCAGACCGCGCTTCGGATTGGCTGGCGTAATCGGCCCAGGTCAGCAACCAGCGGTCGGATTCCGGACTGCGCAGATGGACAAGGTAAACCGCACCAGCCAGATGCAGACGCGCCGCGAGTTCGCGCAAGGGTTCCGGCGCTTTCGCGTTCGCGAGTTCGAGTGTGAAGTGCCTGCTGTCGAGCGCGCGGAAAGCTGCGCCGTCGAGCAACGCGACTGCTGCGGGTGCCGGTGGAGACGGCGGTGGTGCAAGGTCGACCGGTTGCGGCGCTTCCGTCACGACGGACATTGCAATGGACGGCGCGGCGGGCTTAGACGGAGTAGTCGCGACTGGCGTGTCGACTAATTTCGGCGCTGGCAAGGTTTCTGCCGGGGTAACCGGCTCCGCTGCCACGCGCTCTACAACGTGGGTCGGAGCAGCCGCCGTCGCCGTCGCATTCAACGGCTCGCGGACTTCCTTGGTTTTCGCAATGACAGTCTCGGGTGGCGGTGTCAGTTTGGCGATGGATCCGCTAGCCGCAGCCGGTTGTCCGCTGGTCGGCGAAGTCGCCTTCATGGTCTGGTCGGCAATTGCCGTTGAAGGAACGGCCGGAACCGTCTGCGTGGGTTGTTGATCGGCACCATCTGCACGCAAATACGTCGGTGCCGGCGCGGCAATCGCTTCGCGCTGCGGCGGTGCCAGCATCGGACGCGTCGGCGCTGCGGCGGAACCGGTGGGCACCGATGGCGTCGGCGCAACTCGTCTAAACGATGCCGCGTCTTCGCCCGGCCAGGCATCGCGACAGTTCATCGCCGCACCGCTGGCATCGGACTCGCAAACCACCTTGGGTTGCTCTGCTGCGTTCGCTGTCGCATACACCAGCGCAGTCACGAAATACGCGCTGACGATGGAAAGTCTACAAACCACGTTTCGCCGATCCACGACTCAGCGCGGGCCATCCAGGCCGCGACTGAACATCACCAGGAAGCCTTTGCGCAGCTGGTTGTCGCGCGCACCCTCGAACGCGGAAAGTGCAAGATCGCGCTCCAGATACACCTCACGTTTGCTGCTGATGCGGCCACCTGGCAGGCTCCACTCGCGATACAGCGTCCAGCCGCCGAGCAGGTCTTGGGTCAGGTCGATCTGGTAGTAGCGCGGCGTTTCGCTTTCGGCCGGCTTGGTTTGCATGAAAAGGCGCATGCGCCATTGTAACGGCAGCGCGTTGTTTTCAGGACGGCAGAACCCGAGCGATAGCGTCCTCTGCGACACCGGCGACCACTTCCGCTCGACCAATGCCGCGCCACAAGATCAGCCGTAGCGTGCCACCGAGATTCTTCTTGTCCAGCCGCATGCGCTCGATCAGTCGTTCAACGGAATGACCGGGCGTAACCGTCGTCGGCAATCCGCAAGCGCGCAAAAGGTGTTGCAGGCGTTCGCCATCGGACGCATCGGCCATGCCAAGTTCATTCGACAACCGTGCCGCCAGCACCATTCCAATTGCGACTGCTTCGCCGTGCAACAACGTTCCGTAGCCGGCTTCCGCTTCCAGCGCGTGGCCAAAGGTGTGGCCGAAGTTGAGCAGGGCGCGCTCGCCTTCCTCGCGCTCGTCGCGTGCGACGACGCCGGCCTTGTGCCGGCAACTGATCGCGATCGCTTCGGCGACAACGTCATCATCGCGGCGCATCAACGCCGCTGCATTGGCCTCCAGCCAGTCGAAGAATTCGGCGTCGCCAAGCGCGGCGTACTTGATCACCTCGGCAAGTCCGGCCGCGTATTCGCGATCAGGCAAAGTCGCCAGCGTCGTGGTGTCGATGAAGACGGCTTGCGGCTGATGGAACGCGCCAACCAGATTTTTTCCAGCCGGAAGGTTCACGCCGGTTTTTCCGCCAACCGACGAATCCACCATCGCCAGCAAGGTCGTCGGCATCTGCACGAAGTTGATGCCGCGCATCCAGCACGCAGCCGAGAATCCAGCCAAATCGCCGATGACGCCACCACCCAGCGCGATGATGGTTGCATCACGATTCGCGCCGAGCGCGGCCAGTGCATCGAATACGCGACTGGCCTGGTCGAGTGACTTGAACTGCTCACCGTCGTCAATCAGCAGCGTTGCGACTTTGCATCCATCGAGTCCATCGACAACGCGTTGCAGGTACAGCGGCGCCACCGTGGTGTTGCTCACGACCATCACGTGGCGACTGTGAATTGCAGCGCGCCACAGCGCGTGTTGGTCGAGCAAACCGCTGCCGATATGGATGGGGTAACTACGCTCGCCAAGTTTCACTTCAATCGTTGTCATGCGTGCAAGTCCGATCCTATTTTGGCAGTCTCTGCCACTGGCTGGAGATCGCTTCGACGATATGGGCGATCGCATGTGGTCCGGGATGGCGTCCGTTCGAGACAACGGTCGCGTCGGCGCATTCGGCATAGAGTGGATTGCGACGCTGGGCCATCTCGTTCAAGCGCTGCTCGCGATCCGGTGTTTGCAGCAGTGGCCGCTTGAGGTGATCGCGTGCCAGCCGATCCAGTTGCACCGCCACCGACGTATCCAGCCACAGCACGAATCCACGCTCCCGCATCAACTTCCGATTGTCCTGGCTCAGGACTGCACCACCGCCGGTCGCCAGCAGGATGCCATGGCGTTCGAGCAACTGCTGCAACATCTGGCTCTCGCGTTGGCGAAATGCGGCCTCGCCTTCGACCTCGAAGATCAGTGCGACCGACGCGCCTGTGCGTTGCTCGATCTCGTGGTCCAGGTCGACGAAAGGCATCACCAACTGTTCGGCCAACTGCCGGCCAATGGTGGTCTTGCCGGCGCCCATCGGTCCGACAAGAATCAGGTTGCTCGCGGCGATCATCGGGGAATTTTAGCAGGCCGGCCCGTGAGGTCAGAGCATCGCTGTCGGCCCTGCTACCATGGCGATCCGATTCCGCTCAGACGCCGACTGCATGCTGCGTTTCATCGTCCTGTTCATGCTGTTCCTGATGGTGATGTTCACCGCCGAGCTGACGCCGCCGGTCGAGCAGTACGTGATCCATCCCTTCACGTCGCTGCTGGCCAACGTGTGCGTCTGGCTGATCACGTTGTTCGACGGCGATGTCGTCGCCAGCGGCAACACCATTCGCAGCGCCAGCAACGGCTTTGCGATTTCCATTGAACGCGGCTGCAACGGCATCGAGGCCATCATCATCCTGGTGTCGGCCGTGCTCGCGTTCCCGTCGCCGTGGAAGCACAAGCTGGCCGGCATCAGCGTCGGTTTCCTCGCCATCCAGTTGCTCAACCTGGTGCGCATCATCAGCCTTTACTACATGGGGCAGTGGAGCCGGCTGTGGTTCGACTGGTTCCATCTGTACTTGTGGCAGGCGCTGATCATCCTCGATGCGTTGATCGTTTTTCTGGTCTGGCTGCGCTATCTGCCACCGTCGAATGATCGTCGCGATCCGCCGTCCATGCAGCCAGCCAACGGCTGAGCTTCGCACTAGCCAAACAACCTCGACGTTCAACCGATCCTGCGTGCCCGACCTATTGTCATCGTTGATTGATCAGCCTGCCTCGTCCGCAATCGGGCCTTTGCGGATCGATTTCGACAAGGCACCGCTGGCAAAGCTGCTGGTCGACCGCAACGTATTGGCGATCATCGAATTCGACAGCGAGCCGCACAACTCGGCGGACGCGCGTTTGATCGGCGTCGACTTGCCGTTGCTGTCTGGCGAGCGCGTTTGCGAAGTGTGGCGCTGCGATCGACCGGTGAGCAGCGGTCACGCCGGTTCCGTGCAGTGGAGCAGCGACGGGCACTGGTGCCAGTTCGCGGTCAGCGTCGACGAAGCCGATCACGGCGACATCGCCACATCCGCCCGCGTCGCCTACGATCGATTAGCGAAGTTCCTGCGCGATCACCCGCAACTGCATGTCTTGCGGCTGTGGAATTATTTCGACGCGATTACCGAAGGCGAAGGCGACGGTGAACGCTATCGCCAATTCAACATCGGTCGCGAGCAGGGCTTGCAAGGCTTGTTCGATGGCGGCTTTCCGGCTGCAACGGCCATCGGTAGCCAGAGCGGTCGGCGCACTGTGCAGGTGTATGGGCTCGCATCGCGCCAGCGTGGCACCGCTATCGAGAATCCGCGACAACTGAGTTCGTGGCGATACCCGCGTGAGTACGGGCCAGTGTCACCAGGCTTCGCGCGCGCGATGCTTGCACCGCGCGACCTGCTACTTATTTCCGGCACGGCGGCCATCGTCGGCCATGCATCGCAGTTCGGCAGTGATCTTGCCGCACAAACTGACGAAATGCTTGAAAACCTGCGCAGCCTGATTACGGCATCGCACGAAAACAAAGCGACCAGGACGAATGGCGCGCTTTTGTTGAAAGCGTATGTGCGTGGTTCGGACGACGTGCCATTCGTGACCGAGCGGCTGCGTGATGCACTACCGGAACTGGCCGGTCTGATCGTTCTCGGCGGCCAGGTTTGTCGCCGCGAATTGGTCGTGGAAATCGAGGGTGTACTGGGTTGAGGCCGTTGCAAGCACGCGAATTGACCTGACAACCTTGTCATTCCTGCTTTCGCACACTGCTGTCCGGAATAATTCTGCTTGACTGAGCCACGCCATGTCGGCGGCTCATTGCCAGGGTCTGCGCACGCAAACCTGCTCGTTTCCCCGGCGCAGGCCGGGGTCCAGTGGACGACGGCTTCCGGCACTCTTTTGGGGGCTGTCGAAACAGTCGTGCGTCAGAGGAAGATTGCCAACAGCATCTGCCGACTGGACCCCGGCCTGCGCCGGGGAAACGAAGGCGGAGGGACCCCGGCGTGACCAGCCGTTCGGCTGTTGAAAGGCGCCGGGAAACGAAGTGGAGGGAGCGCGGCGTGACCAGCCGTTCGGCTGTTGAAAGACGCCGGGGAAACGAAGTGGAGGGACCCCGGCCTGCGTCGGGGAAACGACATCGCGGAAGGTGCCGCGCTCGACAGTTGAGTCGCACGTTCCCGAAAAGTGACGAAGATCAATCGCCGCAAGGGGTTCCGCGAGCGCCGTCACTTTATTCCGCACGCTGCTGTCCGGAATAATTCTGCTTGACTGAGCCACGTCATGTCGGCGGCTCATTGGCAGGGTCTGCGCACGCAAACCTGCTCGTTTCCCCGGCGCAGGCCGGGGTCCAGTGGACGACGGCTTCCGGCACTCTTTTGGGGGCTGTCGAAACCGTCGTGCGTCAGAGGAAGATTGCCAACAGCATCTGCCGACTGGACCCCGGCC
>JBATAQ010000075.1:0-2454 GCA_049661925.1 Dokdonella sp. | reverse complement strand
CAGTGATGGGCGCTGCGGCGTTGCTGTTTGGCATTTGGGTGATCTGGCTGGCGGGTTATGCGCTGGGATGGCCGATCAGCGATCTTGGTATTGCGCCGCGCCAACCGAGCGGATTGATCGGGATACTTACGGCGCCCTTGGTGCACGGCTCGTTCGCGCATCTGGTCTCCAACACCTTGCCGCTGGGCTTGTTGACCGCGTTGGCCTTGTACGCGTATCCGCTGGCGACCCGTCGCGCCTTGCCGGCGATCTGGTTGCTGTCCGGTTTGCTGGTGTGGGTGTTTGCGCGGCCTTCCTTCCATGTCGGCATCAGCGGCATCGTGCACGGGCTGATGTTCTTCCTGTTCGTCATTGGATTGTTGCGCCGCGACCGGCTTGCGGTTGCGATCACCTTGGTCGTGTTTTTCCTCTACGGCGGCATGGTGATGAGCGTGCTGCCGAGTGAGCAGGGTGTTTCGTTCGAGTACCACGCGGCTGGCGCTTTTATCGGACTGATCGCGGCGATTTTGCTGCGCAAGACAGATCCTGCGCCAGCGCGCAAACGCTATGACTGGGAAGAAGAATCCGACGATGATGCGATCATCGACGACGAGCTGGAGTTACCCAGTCCGCGCGACGTACCCGTGCTTTGGGAGCACGATGAGGAGCCGCGGCGAGACGGCAAGGTCATCGAATTCCGGCCTCGCCGCACCCTGCATTGATCCGCGCAATGCGGAGCCGCTAGAACAGCGATATCCCGAACAACACGGCACCGATGGCCAGCACCAGCAGCACCAGGAAGATCACGAAGATGATCTTGGCGATGCCGGCGGCGGCACCGGCAATTCCGGTGAATCCAAGGGCGCCAGCGATGATGGCGACGAGGGCAAAAAACAGGACAAGTTTCAACATGGGACGGTCTCCGCAATCAGTATCACGTGCGCAGATGGTGATCATCCGGCGCAGGTAGCGAGGCATCACGATGCCTTCATGCGGATGCAGCAGCGCTGAACAATCGATGTGACAGCCTGCGCAAACGCGGCACGCGAGCGGGCCGGATAGAATGATCCGAATCACGGGAGTCGTCATGTCCATCAGCGTTTTCGATATATTCAAGATTGGCATCGGTCCGTCGTCATCGCATACGGTCGGTCCGATGCGTGCCGCCGCACGCTTCGTGACGCGCTGGCTCGACGAGCGCGACATGCTGGCGCAATGCACGCGCATCCGCGCCGAATTGTTCGGTTCGCTCGCCCTGACCGGTCGCGGCCATGGCACCGACAAGGCGGTGATGTGCGGGCTGGAAGGCGCAATGCCCGACACCATCGATCCCGACAGCATCGCGCCGACGCTGGAACGCATCCGCCGTGACCACCGCATCAACCTGCTCGGCAAGCACGAGATCGGGTTCGACGAAAAAACCGACCTCATCTTCAACAAGCGCAGCAAATTGCCGTTCCATTCCAATGGCATGCGCTTCAGCGCTTTCGATGCCGACGGCAATGAAATGGCGACGCGCGACTATTACTCGGTCGGCGGCGGCTTCGTGGTCAACACCGACGAGGCCGCCGATGATCGCATCGTCGCCGATACCACGACCCTGCCCTATCCCTATCACTCCGGCGACGAGATGCTGAAGCTTTGCGCCGCCAATTCGCTGACCATCGCTGGGCTGGTAATGGCGAACGAAAAGGCCTGGCGCAGCGAAGCCGAAATCCGCGACGGCCTGCTCACGATCTGGAACGCGATGGCCGCCTGCGTTGAGCGCGGCACGCGCCAGTCCGGCATCTTGCCCGGCGGTCTACATGTGGTCCGGCGCGCTCCCGAAATGATCAAGGACCTGCGCAACCGCCCGGAAGACGCATTGCGCGATCCGCTGACCATCCTCGATTGGGTCAACCTGTATGCGCTGGCCGTGAACGAAGAAAACGCCGCCGGTGGCCGCGTCGTCACCGCGCCAACCAATGGCGCCGCCGGCATCATTCCCGCCGTATTGCATTACTACATGCGCTTCTGCCCGAAGGCGGACGAACAAGGCATCATCGATTTTCTGTTGACTGCTGGTGCCATCGGTATCCTCTACAAGGAAAACGCATCGATCTCGGGTGCTGAAGTGGGTTGCCAGGGAGAAGTCGGCGTCGCCTGTTCGATGGCCGCGGGAGGCCTCACCGCTGCACTTGGCGGCACGATTTACCAGGTCGAGAATGCCGCCGAAATCGGCATGGAACACAACCTGGGCCTCACCTGTGATCCGATCGGTGGCCTGGTCCAGATCCCCTGCATCGAACGCAATGCGATGGGTTCGGTCAAGGCCATCAACGCCCAGCGCATGGCCGTGCGCAACGACGGCAAGCACCACGTCTCGCTCGACAAGGTGATCCGCACCATGCGCGACACCGGCCGTGACATGAAGGACAAGTACAAGGAAACCTCACGCGGCGGCCTCGCTGTCAACGTGATCGAGTGCTGATGGAG
>JBATAQ010000074.1:0-28645 GCA_049661925.1 Dokdonella sp. | reverse complement strand
TTGCGCAGCCAGCCACGGCTGTCGTCGAGTAACGAATAGATCACCGGCATGGCCAGCAAGGTGACGATGGTCGAGAAGACCAGTCCTCCAACAATCGCCCGCGCCATCGGGTAGTAAGGTGGTCCGTCGCCGCCGACCTGTACGGTGCCGATGCACAGCGGAACCATGCCAAGGATCGCGGTACCCATCGTCATCAGCACCGGTCGCAGGCGGTCACGCGAGCCCTGGATCAGCGCTTTCGTACGCAGGATGCCTTCGTGGCGCAGGTCGTTGATGTGAACCAGCATGACGATGCCGTTGTTCACGACCACGCCCATCAGAATGAGTATCCCGATCATCGCCATGAACGAGAACGTGGTGCTGGTGATCCAGAACATCCAGAACACGCCGAAGATCGAGAAGATGAAGGTGGTCATGATCGCGGCGGGATAGATCAAGGATTCGAACATCGCGCACATCACCACGTAGACCAGCACCAGTGCGATCAGCAAGTTGAAACCCATGCGCTTGCCGGTGTCGTCGGACTGTCGAAAGCTCGACCCGAATGTCCATGCGTAGCCCGCTGGAAGCGCGACGCTTTCCATGGCGGATTCGATGAGCTTGCGCGCTTCGTCGGGCGTGGTGTCCTTGGCGAGGTTGGTCTTGATCTGCAGTGAGGTCTGACGGTTTTCGCGACGTATCTGCGCGGCTGATGACTGGGTGCCGACATTGACCATTGCCAATAACGGCACCTGGCTGCCATCGGGTGCGCTCAACTTGAAATCCTGGAGCCCCTGGATGCTTTGCGTGTCGGCATTCTGGAAACGCAGCCAGGTCGGAATCTGGGTATCGCCGCGTCGGAAGTCCTTCAGTTGCGCGCCACGCAGGGCGATGGATACGTAGCGTGCAACGTCGTCTGCACTGAATCCGTAGTAGCGTGCCCGCTCTCGGTCGACTCGCACCGCAATCTCCTGGTCCGCTGCGGCGTCGGCCAATCGAACATCGACCAGGCCTGGAACGCGCGTCAGCACCGGTATCACGGCCGTGGATAGTTCGCGCAACAGATCACCGGAATCGCCGACCAGCGACAAGGTGATGCCATCACCGCCACCGCCGCCTCCCCCGCCGCCGCCGTTTTGGCGGTCGAAGCTGATCGTTCCGATCGCGACTTTCGGAATGCCCTTGCGGATGTCTTCAAGGATTTCGCTGGCCGGACGCTTGGCGGTCGAATCCTCGGTCAGCAACACGCTGGTCTGCGCATCGCCGGTTTCGTTGTAGTAGGTATAGACGCTGCGTATCTCGAGCGCTTCCTTGTTCGCCAGCAAATACTCTTCGACCTTGCCAATCGAGCGCGACAATTGCGGCAACAGGTAGTTGCCGTTGAGCTGATAGCCAATGGAAACCTGCCGCGTTTCGCCGGACGGAAACATGTCGGTCTTGGTCTGCGTCATCGGGATGATGCTGAGTGCCAGCAGCGCGCCGAGGCCGAGCATGGTCAGCCCGCGATGGGTGAGCGACCAAGTGATGAATCGCGCGTAGCGATCCTGCATGCGCGTGATGGCTGTGTCCTTGCCGACGCCGCGCGGCGTCGGCAACTTCGACGAGATCATCGGAATCAGGCTGATTGCGATCAGCCACGACGCAACGTGCGCAATCGCCATCGCAACCGCAACCTGGGTCAGGTAAATCGCGATGGGCGTGCGTTCGCCGAATACGTTCGGCAGGAACACGATGATGCTGGTCAGCGTGCCGGCAGTGATCGCCATGCCAACCAGGCGGGTTCCCTCGATCGCGCAGTACCAAGGCCGATCCGGATATTTTTCTCGATACTGATAGATGCTTTCGACCGCGACGACGGCGTTGTCGACCAGCATGCCGACCGCAAGCAGCAAGCCCATCATCGACAGGATGTTGAGCGACAGGCCAAGGAAATACATGCAACCCAAGGTCATCACGAAACAGACCGGGATCGCCAGCGACACCATCGCCGTGGAGCGCCAGTCGCGCAGGAAGAAGAACAGCACCAGCACCGACAGGAACGTTCCTTCCAGCCCGGCCTTGCCGAGCGCGCCCAACGAATCGGTGACGCCCTTGGCCTGGTTCTGCAGGAAGTACAGCGACAGGCCTTTCATCTCGGGGTCTTGGCCGATGCGCTCGACCTCTTCCAGCACCAGTCGGCCGACTTCAACGAGGTTGGCGCTGCGCTCGCGGCTGATGTCGACCGCAATCGCGGGTCGGCCATCCAGGCGTCGCTCATAGTTGAGCTTTTCCGGGCGCAGCGTGACGTCGGCGATATCGCCCAGTTTCAAGCCATCGGCATTGATCGGCAGCTCCCTGATTTCTTCCAGCGAACGCCATTCACCCATCGGCTGGACGCGATAGCGCAGGCCACTGTCGTGGATCAAACCAGCTGATGTCGAGAAGTTGGACGCGGAAAGTTTCTGCGCCAGCTCATTGAGATTGATGTTGTGCGCGGTCAGGCGATCCGACGATAGTTCGATCTGTACTTCCGGCGGCGCAACGCCATTCAACTGCACGCGGGCAACACCCGGCACGCGTTCCAGCGGTCGCTTCAACTTGCGATCCAGCATCTCGTAGGCGCCGGAAAGATCGCGATCGCCGGAGATGCGCAATTGCAGCACAGGTTGATCCGACGTCGCGAATTTCAGCACGAAGGTGCGGCGCAAGTCGTCCGGCAGTTGGTCACGAATGGCATCGAGCTTGTCGCGCGCCTCGACCGCCTTGGTCGCGACGCTCTGGCCCCACTTGAACTCCATGAAAATTTCGGCACTGTCGGCGCGCGAGTTGGAATTCATCGACTGGATACCGGGGATCGTTGCCAGCGCCTCCTCGACCGGTCGCGTGATGGTGCGTTCGATTTCAGCCGGCGTTGAACCGGCGTAGGGAATCTGCACGAACAGGAATGGCGCTTCGATGTCGGGCATATATTCCAACGGTAGGCGCGTCGCTGCCAACAGGCCGACCACGGTCAGCGAGACGAAGAACATCACCGCAGTGACCGGTCGCTTCAGGCTAAGCTCTGCCAGTGTCATGCGCTTGCGCCCACCACGGCGACTGGCTGATCTTCGATGGGCTGGTGACGGCGCAGGCCGCGCTCAACGTAGTAAGCGTCGCCGCGCCGATCCAGCATTTCGTAAACGATCGGGATCACGATCAGCGTCAGCAAGGTCGACACGGCAAGTCCGCCCATCACGGTAATCGCCATCGGCGAGCGCACTTCGGAACCCTCGCCCAAACCGAGTGCCAGCGGCAGGAACCCGAGCAAGGTTGCCAGCGTCGTCATCACGATTGGCCGCAGGCGCGACTCGGCGGCCAACACGATAGCCTCCCGTTTCGGGTGGCCTTCCTCGCGCAACTGGTTGACCCGATCAATCAACACGATTGCGTTCTTGACGACGATGCCGACCAGCATGATTAACCCGATGAAGACGACCACCGAAATCGGATTACCACTCAGCCACAACGCGGCCACCGCGCCAACCAAAGCGAGGGGAATCGAGAACATGATTACGAACGGGTGCAGTAGCGACTCAAACTGCGATGCCATGACCAGGTAGACGAGAAAGAGCGCTAGCCCGAACGCGAACATCATCGACTTGGTCGAGTTGTCCATCTCCTCGCCCTGCCCGCCGATATGCACACTGACGCCGGCACCGAGTGGATTCTCGGCAAGGATCGAGCGCACGACGGCAACGGCGCTGCCGAGGTCGCCGTAGTGCAGATTTGACGAGACGATGGCGACGCGTTCCTGGCTGATCCGATGGATTTCGCTGGGGCCTTGCGTCGCCGTGATGTCTGCGACGGCGGACAGCCGGACTGGCTTGTTGGCGATTGAGGATGGTGCGCCAGACGCCGGTGTCGTACTCGGACCAGACGCCGACGAAAACGCCGAATCGCCTTGGTTGACAATCAGGTTACGAATATCGTCGACGCTGGCACGATCGCTTTCGCGAACCCGAGCCAAAACATCGATCTTGCGGTCACGAAAGTTGTAACGCGTTGCCACCGCGCCACGTACCTTGCCGACCACGGCATCCGATATCTGTCGCGTTGTCAGGCCAAGCGCGGCGGCGCGTTCCTGGTCGAAACGGATCTGCACTTCCGGGAAGCCATCCTCGACCGTCGATTTCACGTCGGCGAATCGATCATTCGCCTGCATCAGACGCGTCAGCTTTTTGCCGGCGACGGTCAGCACATCAAGATCGTAGCCACGAATTTCGATTTCCAAAGGCGTGGCAAAAGAAAACAGTGCAGGTCGCGCAAACTTCACCTGCGCATTCGGCGTCGCTGTCAGCGAGGTGCGCAGCGCGTTCATCGCCGCCCGTTCGCCGTCATCGCCAACGCCGGTTTTGAGCGTTACCAACAGACGCGCGATGTTCTCGCCCGATTCGGTCGGGTTCGCGTCCAGCCGAGTGCCGCTGCCGGCGACGCCGTAGATCGAACGGATGTTGGGGTTGTCCGCGTGCTGCCGCTGCAACTCCGCAACCAGTGCATCGGTGTCGCGCAGCGGCGTGCCGGGCGGCAGCTTGATGGTGGTCTCAAAGCGTCCTTGGGCAAGGCTGGGGATAAGGTCCGAGCCCAAGGTTGGCAACACCAAAACACTGACCGTGAACAGCGCGGCGGCGATCACCAGCACGATCAACGGCCGGTCCATCGCCCTTGGCAATACGCGGTGATAGGACGCTGCCGCGCGGTCGTAACCACCGCTGACGATGCGCCCGAAGAAACCGAGCACCGTGCCGAGAAACTTTCCAACCCAATGGAATACGAAGCTGATCGCGCCACCAATCGCGCGCGGAAGAATCTGGAACAGTACTTCGCCTAATCCGCGCCAGGCGAGCGCGCAGCCGCGCAGGAAACGGTTCTCGGGCAACGGCTTGGCAGGCGCTGGCGCTTCATCGCGAAAGGCCATCGGTGCGCGACCTTCCAGCGAGGCGAGCATCGGGATCAACGTCATCGCGACGACCAGCGAAATGATCATCGCAAACGTGATCGTCAACGCCTGGTCGCGAAACAATTGGCCGGCAACACCTTCGACGAAGACCAGGGGGAAGAACACGGCGACCGTAGTCAATGTCGATGCCGTTACCGCCATGCCCACTTCGCGGGTGCCCTTGATCGCCGCTTCGATCACGCCCATGCCTTGCTCACGCAAGCGGGCGATGTTTTCCAGCACGACAATCGAGTCGTCGACGACCATGCCCGTAGCCAGCGCCAATCCACCCAGCGACATCACGTTGAGGCTCAAGCCCGCCTGCCCCATGAAAAAGAACGTCGCGATCAACGACACCGGCAACGACAGCGCAATGATGAAGGTGCTGCGTGCGTGATTGAGGAAGAAATAGATCATCAACACGGCGAGTAGTCCGCCGATCAGCGCATCGTTGCGGACCTCGTCCAGTGAGTGCTGGATAAATTCGGACTGATCGTCGATGGTTGTCAGCTTCGCGCCGGGCGGCAGCGACTTGGTGATTTTCTCCAGCGCCACCTTAAGTGCATCGGCTACCGCCACGGTATTGCCGTCGCCTTCCTTGTAGATCGCCAGTTCGATAGCCTCGCGGCCGTCAATGCGGACGATGCCTTCGCGCTCCTTGTAACCCTGGCGCACATTGGCGATATCGGACAGACGAATCGGCACACCATTGTCGACTTTGACCAGCATGTCGCGCATCTGGTCGAGCGTGGTGAACTGGTTGATCGTGCGGACCAGATAGCGCTGGCTGCCTTCTTCAATTCGACCGGCTGAAACGTTGACGTTCTCCTTGCTCAGGCGATCGGATATCGCCGCGACGGTCAGACCGAGCTGGGCGAGTTTCTGCTGGTCCAGTGCAACCTCGATTTCGTCTTCCAGGCCGCCACCGACCTTGACGGCAGCCACACCGGCGACCGGCTCCAGCCGCTTCTTCAGTTCATCGTCGGCATAGCGACGCAGTTGCTTGAGTTCCGCTTCGTTGAAACTGGTGCCAGTGCCCGGACCGGTCAGGCCGAGTCGCATGATGGGGTCGGTCGACGGATTGAAGCGCAACAGAATCGGCTTCTTCGCTTCCAACGGCAGCACCAGCACGTCGAGCTTGTCGCGAACGTCGACGCTCGCCAGTTCCATGTTGGTGCCCCAGGCGAATTCGAGGATCACGTCGGCCTGGCCGGTGCGCGATACCGAATGAATCTTGCGTACGTTCTTGACGACGCCGAGAGCCTCTTCTACTGGCTGCGCGATGAGGTTCTCGACCTCAGCTGGCGCGGCACCTTCCAGTTCGGTACGAACCGTCAGCGTTGGATACGACAGATCCGGCAACAAGTTCACCTTCAAGCCCGACAGCGCGATAAAGCCGAACAGGATCAGCGTCAGCGTGGTCATGCCGACGGTGACGCGTCGGCGTGTGCAGAACTCGACCAGGTTCATTGCACGCCCTCGAGCACCTGGATGGCGGTGCCGTCGCGCACCGCGCTGCGACCAACCGTCACGACCCGGTCGCCCTCGTTCAAGCCGTCGAGAATTTCAACGTAATCGCTGTTACGAAAACCGACTTTCACCGAGCGACGTTGCGCAACCCATTCGGGTGCTTTCTTGATCGCCTTGTCGCCAACGTCGGCTTGCGATTTTTCATCGATGCTCGATGTTTTTTTCTTGGTGCTCGCCACGTCGTCATCCTTCACTGGCGGCGTCACGCTGGAGCCGGGCACCACGACGAACACCGCTGCCTCGCCGTCTTCTTCAATCAAGGCCGGCTGCGGTACGGTGAGCGCGTCGGCACGTTCGCCGTAAGTGATTTCCAAGCGCGCGAACATGCCGGACTTCAGCCGATTGCTGTCGTCACGAAATTCGCAGGTTACCCGGAACGTGCCGGTGCCGGCATCGACGACAGGCGAGATACGCTGGATCACGCCCTTGAACGAAGTGCCCGGCAAGGCATCGACTTGCAGGCTGACCGGCTGGTCGGCCGAGAGCGTATGCAGCTCGCGCTCGGGCACGTTGAGAACGGCCAGCAATGGGTCGAAATTGTCGATCCGAAACAGGATCTCATTGAGCTGGATGTAGTTGCCTTCCTTGACCAGTCGACGCGAAATAATGCCGCTGATCGGTGCGGTCACCGTGGAATACGACAACTCCAGCTTCGCCAAGTCGTTGATGGCGCGCTGTGTTTCCAGGTCGTAGCGGATCTTGTCGTTCTGTTCGGCCGACAACAGCTTGCGGCTGAACATTTCGCCTGAGCGACGGTAATCCGATTCCAGCTTGCCCAAGGTCGCGGCTGACTTGGCCAAATTCAGGCGCGCGTTCTCGCTGTCCAGCCGGGCCAACGCCTGGCCAGCCTTCACCTTGTCGCCCTCTTCCACGAGCAACTTGAGCAGAATGCCGCTGGTCTTGCCGACCACGTCGGCTTCGGCTTCGGGTTCAAGCGTCGCCGTGCCGCTGTAGTTGGCTGTCATGGGTCGACGCGCGGCTTTGACGGCCTCGACCGGAATGGCGTCATTTGCTACTGGCTTGTCGTCATCCTTCTTGTTTTCGCAGCCCTGAAGGACCAGCAGGAGGGCAAGGGCGGCTGTGAAATAGAAACCGACACGGCGGGAGGCAGGAAACGACAAATGCATAACGAGGAGGCCTTTAACGATCTAGTGTTATACTAAACTACATCACTAGGCTATTACAAGCCCAGCAATCGCGAACAATGGACACCTCCCCGATGCCCTCCGTCCGGCGCATCATTCAGGATTCAGCGTCAGATTGCGATGCCCACAGGTCACGGATACCGCTACACCGCTTGGTGAAAACATCACGGGGTGGGCGAGTAACAGCTGCATCAGCGGTGCATCGTGCCCGGCGCTGATCGGGCATCGGTAGATGCTGCAACGGCACAAAGGGTTGCGGCGCAACGCCGGATTGTCAGTGCATCGACTCCACAGGCATAATTCGACGATTGCCTACCGACGCTGCCGGACCCGGAAACCGACGATGACCCGTGCTTTTCTGCTTCTGACTTCACTCGTTGTGACGACTCTACTTGTCCCGGCGCCCGCCTTCGCTCAAAGCGCTGCTGCAGGCGATGCCGTAGCTGGTAAAATCAAGGGGTACACCTGTACCGGTTGCCACGGCATTACCGGCTGGCGCAACGCCTACCCCAGCTATCACGTCCCAAAAATCGGCGGCCAGAACTACGACTACATCGTCGCCGCGCTGACCGGGTACAAGAGTGGACAGCGCAAGCATCCGACCATGCAGGCGCAGGGTGAAAGTCTTTCCGAACAGGACATCCGCGACATCGCGGCCTGGATTTCCAGCGTGGAGATGAAGTGATGACGTTCCGTACTATCGTTTTCGCGACGCTTTTCGCCGTGCTTTGCGCTGCTGCTGCGCCAGCCATTGCCAAAGGCGATGTCGAAGCCGGAAAAACCAAGTCAGTCACTTGCCAGGCATGTCACGGTGCCGATGGCGCTGCCAATGTTGATCCACAATACCCGCGCCTGGCTGGCCAGTACCGGGACTACCTCTCACGCGCTCTGCACGAGTACAAATCCGGCAAGCGCGAAAACGCGATCATGGCAGGCTTTTCCGCGACCTTGTCCGAAGAGGATATGGACGACCTCGCCGCCTACTTCGCGAGCCTTCCCGCTGCGCTGACGGATCTCGCCCACGCCGAGTAATTCGGCGCGCGATGCGAATGAAAAGCCGACCTTCGTGGTCGGTTTTTGTATCTGTAGTCGATCACGACTGTGCTGCTTCCGCCGACTGCCACATCGCTCTTGTTGTTGGCTGTCGCCGGACTGGTCAAGCGCAAGGCTCGATTGTCGCTTCACTTTTCTCCTCTCTCCCCTCGGGAGAGAGGCCGGGAGTGAGGGTTCGGCTCTTGAGTCGCCATTCGGCGAGGGATGGCTATCGCCAATCTGGTCAAGCGTTTCGCCGGGCTGCTGCGTCGCTCTGATCGTTGGCTGTCGCCACGCAAACAAGCTACGTGACGGGTATCCGAGTCGGTGCCCGATCAGCATGACGGCAGCCAATAATTAGATAGCACAGCGGTAAAAGCAAGATCAAAATGGGCCCGCACTTTCGTGGGGATGACGAGGTGAGGGGACTGACGAATCTGGCGACAGCCGAAAACCCGCGGGATCACGCGGTCGAAAACGGAAATGCCAAAACATCGCTGATTGCATCAGCGTCCACCATCGACATCAGTAGTCGCTCGATTCCGAGCGCAACCCCGGCGCAATCCGGCAATCCGTCGCGCATCGCGGCGAGCAGATTCTGGTCGATGGGTAGTTCGCGCCATCCGCGCTCGCGACGACGACGATTGTCGTTCTCGAAGCGCCCGCGTTGCTCGTCGGCATCAGTCAGTTCGTGATAGCCGTTGGCCAGTTCCAGGTTGCCGAGATACAGCTCGAATCGTTCCGCCAACGGCGGCTCGCCGGGACGTATCCGTGCCAACGCGCATTGGCTGGCCGGCCAGTCGTAGACCAGCGTCAACTGATCGCCTGGCAGCATCGGCTGGATGCGATGCGTCACCAGCAGGTCAAGACAATCGTCATGACTCAAACCATTGGGGTTGATCGATATATCGCCTAGCGCGGCGATCAACTCTCGTTGTGATGAGGTGACAGGATCGAGCTGCACGTTTTCGAAGAAGAAGTTCCGGTAGCTTTGGTTGACGACAACAATGGTCTTGCCAACCAACGCCAACGACTCGCGGACCAAGGCGACAGCTTCTTGCGCGAGCTGGCGGTGGTCCCAGCCAACCCGATACCACTCCAGCATGGTGAACTCGGGATTATGCCGGCCGCCTGCTTCGCCATTGCGGAACACGCGGCCCAGCTCGTAGCAATCGCCGACGCCGGCAGCAAGCAGGCGCTTCATGGGGAATTCGGCTGATGTGCGCAGCCAGCGCTCGCGCGAACCGGCATCGACATGACCGCTGAAGCTGGTCGAAAAGCTGTCGATGTTGGGTTCGGTATTGCCGGCCGCAGACAGCATCGGTGTTTCTACTTCGAGCACGTTGCGCTGCGCGAAAAACTCGCGGATCAACGCATAGAGCCCGGCCCGCAAGCGTAGTACCTGATGTGGCGTTGTCATCGACGTCGTGTTTCATCCATCACAAGTGCGGCTTCGAGTATGGGTTTCGCCCAGTCGGGCGTCGCCTTCAGTTTCTTCACACTGCGTGGCGAAAGCAGTCGACCACCAACAATCTCGGCAACCAGAACAGGATCAGGAATCGGCTGGCCAGGCTTGGCTTCCGCACTGTTGTCGTAGACGCGAAGGAGGGCAAGCTGCGCTTGCAGGGCAATCAGGTTTTCAATGGATCTCGTCCAGCGTTCGTGGATCTTCTGTTCGGGTATGTCGTGACCACCGGCAGCCACGCGAGACCGGACCCGAGCGAGATGAAGGTCGACGGCCGACAATCCGCAGTACCACATCAGCACGTCGTGCGTGACAGATGCGGCGCGGATTCGCGCCGGGATCGTCGTACCACCAAGCGTGGTTTCGAATGCATAGGTGTCGCGATTGGCGATCGCCGTATCGAGTCGTCGCACGCCCTCCTCCCACGCCGCAGCGTTCGCCCGCGCCTGGTCGCAGCCAACGACATCGACCAGTTGCCGCGCGTAGTCATCAGGGTTGAACCAGGCTTGTCCTGCCTGCTTCAGCAGGTGACCACCAACCGAGCTCTTGCCCGCGCCGTTGACGCCAGCGAGCACGAACAGGACCGGTCGCTTCATCTTGTTTTCTTTGCAACCTTGACCTTGCCTTTGAGAGTGGCGGGTCGCGCCATCAAAGCACGCAGGTCGTCGCCCGCGTTGGCCGACTGCAACGACGCAAGGCGACGATCAAACCGATCACGTAACGCATCCAGCGCAGGCTGGGTTCCTTCGGATGCCTGTTGCAACGCGTCAACCATGCGCTCGTATTCGGCGATGGTGAGAATGACGGCTTGGGGGGCATCGTGATTGCTGACGACCACCTTGCCGTTCGCATGGACCTTGTTCATCACGCCACGCCAACCCAGTTTCTTGAGATCGGATGCTGGCGTCCGTGGCAGTTCGTCCACCACCTTGGCTTGCAACATTGCATTCATGGCGCTTCACCTTATCTTTGCCTAAGGCAAATATACCCTTATTCCCCTAAATAGGTAGTTTTCCCCATAAATCGGTTCAGGCATATCGCTTCAGCAGCGCCAGCAAGCGTGCTTCGTCCCATACCTCAACGTCGAGTTCGTGTGCCTTGTCGAGCTTTGAACCAGCTTCACTGCCCGCCACGACGAAGCTCGTTTTCTTCGAGACGCTGCCGGACACCTTCGCGCCCAGCGCTTCGAGCTTTTCCTTTGCCTGATCGCGACTGAGGCTTTCCATGGTTCCGGTGAGCACGACGGTCTGGCCATCGAGCGCACCTGTCGCAGCATTCGGCTCGGCGGGTGCGGCAGCCAGCAACTGATCGACGGCGTTGGCGCTGCGTAACAACAAAGTGCGGTTGGCGTCATTCGCCAGCCACGTTTCGAATGCATCAGCCGTTTCGTTCGGCAGGCCAGCGGCCGTCCATTCCGACGGCGATGCCGCCACGATTTCCGGCAAGGTCGCGAACGTTGCCACCAGTTGATCGGCGCGAATACGCGTCATCTTCGGTACCGCCAACGCGACCAGAACGCTGGCCGAATCCAGCAGATCGCGAAGTTTTGACGACGGCACATGTTCGTCGACAACTTTCACGCCACCCGAAAGCAGTCCGTCGATCACACTTTGATTGCCTGCCTGGTCGAAGAAGTGGCCTAGCGATTGCGCGACTTCAGTGCCTATGTCGGGAACCACGGTGAATAAGGGCCATGGCAATCGGCGAATGGTCGCCAATTCGCCAAACCAGATCGCCAGCGCTTTCGCGGTGGACTCGCCGACATGGTTGATGCCGAGCGCGAACAGCAGTCGATCCAGTCGTGCATTGCGGCTGTCGCTGATCGCATCAATCAATTTCTCGGCCCAGCGCGTGGCGATCTTGCCGGACTTCACCGATTCAGGAACGCTGCCATCACGCTCATCGCTGCGCTGCTTCATGGCGACGAAATCGTCGATCGTGACTCGATACAGGTCGGCCACCGATTCGACGTAGCCGAACTCGCACAGACCATCGATCAGGCGTTCGCCAAGACCGTCGATGTCCATCGCGCGGCGACCGGCGAAATGGGCTACCGCCTGTTTGCGTTGTGCGGGGCAGGTCAGCCCGCCAGAACAACGCCAGGCCGCCTCGCCTTCCTCGCGCACGATCTCCGATCCACAGACCGGGCAATGCGTCGGCATCGACCAAGCTGGCGCATGCGGCGCGCGCATGCCGGGCACCACGCGCGCGACTTCGGGGATCACGTCGCCGGCGCGACGCACAATTACGCTGTCGCCAATGCGTACGTCCAGTCGCGCGATCTGGTCGGCGTTGTGCAAAGTCGCGTTGGTGACGGTCACGCCCGCGACCTGTACTGGCTTCAGCCTTGCGACGGGCGTCGCCGCACCGGTGCGACCAATCTGGATGTCAATGCCTTCAACAATCGTGGTTTGTTCCTGCGCCGGAAACTTGTGCGCCAGCGCCCAGCGCGGCGCACGCGACACGAAACCGAGTTCGCGCTGGCCGGCGTAGTCATCCAGTTTGTACACGACACCATCAATATCGAAGGCGAGCTTGTCGCGTTCCGAACCGATCTTTTCGTAATAGCCGAGCAGGCCTTTCTCGCCCGTCGCCAATTCAACAAGGTCGCTGACCGGGAATCCCCATTCTCGCAAACGAGATAACGTGGCCGAATGTGTGTCGGGAAGTTCGCCACCATCGACAGCACCGACCGCGTAGGCGTAGAACGCCAACGGCCGCTTCGCTGTCAGTCGCGCATCAAGCTGGCGCAATGAGCCGGCAGCTCCATTGCGCGGATTCGCGAGCACCTTGCCACCGCTGGCGCGCATGGCTGCGTTGTAACGCTCGAATGCGGCGCGCGGCATGTAGACCTCGCCTCGCACTTCCAGCGTGGTTGGCCAGCCTTTGCCACGCAGCTTCAGAGGAATTACGGAAATCGTGCGCAGGTTCCCGGTCACGTCTTCGCCGGTTTCACCGTCGCCGCGCGTCGCGCCCTGCACGAACAGCCCGTCTTCGTAGCGCAGGCTGATCGCGAGGCCATCAAGTTTTGGTTCGACCGAGAACACCGGTTCCTTGCGATCAAGCCTTTGTTCAATACGAGCGGCAAAGTCGCGGACCTCGCCATCTTCGAACGCATTCGCCAGCGACAGCATCGGCAAGGCGTGGCAAACGCTGGCAAACGCGCCGGATGGTGCCGAACCAACTCGGTGGGTTGGCGAGTCGCCCGTGATCGAGTCAGGGTGCTCTGCCTCCAGCGCAAGCAGTTCCTGCATCAACGCATCGTAGTCGGCGTCGGCCAAGGTCGGATCGTCGAGACCGTGGTAGCGCTGGTTGGCCTCGTCAATCAGGTGCCGTAGCTCGACGACGCGTTGCGCTGGATGGGAAACATCGGTCATGTTGAAAGTGTAGCGGTGCCACGCAAATTGCGGAACGTGGAGAGGTCTGAAACCCCGAACAGACCCTGTCTGCGTTTCACCAACCATGACGCACGCGGCGCTTTCGCTTAACCTCGTCGCCATGACGGCCGAACGGACCGATGAAGCCTTGATGCTGGCCTACGCGCACGGCGACGTCATCGCGTTCGAGCAGCTTTACAAACGTCATCGCGGCACCTTGTACCGTTTTTTGCTGCGCAGCCTGAAAAATCGTGCTGATGCCGACGAATTGTTCCAGGAAACCTGGAGTCGGGCGATTGGTGCCCGCAAGCGCTATCGGGCCGATGCGAAGTTCACGACTTGGTTGCTCCAAATCGCCAACAATCTGGTCATTGATCGCTTTCGACGCGCACGACCGATGGCATCGGCGGCGGAGACTGACGCCGTGTTTCGCGAACTCGATGCGCCGGAAAGCGAACAACCCGAGCGCGTGCTCAGCGAATTCGAGCAGCGCCGCAAACTGCAACTGGCGCTGGAAGACATGCCCGAAGAACAGCGCGTCGCGTTCCTGCTACGTGTCGAGAACGGCATGGGACTGGAAGAAATTGGTGACATCACCGGCGTTGGGCGGGAAACCGTGAAGTCGCGACTGCGCTATGCGCTGGCGCGGATTCGTACGAGGTTTGACTCATGAATACACGCAATGACCGCGACCTGGATGACCTGCTCAGCGACGACGCTGGCAGGATCGGCGCCAGCTATCGCAAGCTCGGCAAACTTGAGCCGCCACGTCGGCTCGACCGCAACGTGCTGGTCGAGGCTTCGCGCGCGGTGCATGGGCGTCCGCGCAGTTCCGTCTGGCTGCTCGGCGTCGGGACCGCGGCTGGCGTGCTGCTCGCTGCCGGCATCGCCTGGCGTGTCAATCACGATATGGCGAAACAACGGGAGACAGCACCAACTTCGTCTCCGGCGGCCGAAGCGAGCCCGTCCAGCGTCATTCGAGTGGAGCCTCGCGCCAACTCGAACGATTACGGCAAAGACAGCGACAAGGTTGCGCCGTCAGACCAGCATGGGTCAGACGATGCCGCTGCCGAAATCGCTGGCAGCACTGCCAGCCCAGTCGAACGCAAGGCGGCGCAGGCAAAACAGACGCTCGACAACGCCTTCGTACCCGATCCTGCAATCAAGAAAGCCGCTCCTAAACCCGAGCAAAAATCCGCCGACAAGCAGGAAGAAATTCGCGAGCAAGCTGTGCCGATGTCGCCACCTACGCCAGCTCCGCCTCCTGCTGCAGCACCCATGCAAATGCCAATACCGGACGAATCCAGTGCAGTGCAAAGCAGAAGTGATGGCAGCGAGGCCGAGCGTTCGATGACATCCGAGCCGACGCAAAAAGCGGAGGGCGCGAGCCGCAGCGCAGCCGACAGTTCAATTAATTCCATGCGCGACGACACGCGACGCGAGCGCTCGTCGTTCTCAGGTGGTGCGGCCTTGAACGCCGAAATTGATCGCATCCGTGCCCTGCTGCGCGCCGGCCAACGCGACGAAGCAATCGAATCCTTGCGCAAGCTTCGTCGCCAACATCCCGATGTCGTCCTTCCCGCTGACCTGAGCGCGCTCGATGGCTGATCGGGAAACGTTGGCGGCGGTTGCCGAATTCAGCCAGGACATCCGCAAGAGCCGATTCTTCGTCCAGGTTGCTCCGGTCCACGAAGTTGATGCGGCAATGGCCTTTATCGAGCAACACAGCATTGCCGACGCGGGCCACAACTGTTGGGCGTATCGAATCGGCAATGACTATCGATTTAACGACGATGGCGAACCGGGTGGAACGGCAGGCCGACCGATTCTGGCCGCCATCGAAGGCCAATGCCTCGATGGCGTCGTCGCCATCGTGTCGCGCTGGTTTGGCGGAATCAAACTCGGAGCGGGTGGTTTGATGCGCGCCTATGGTGGAAGCGCTGCGGAATGCCTGCGCAACGCACCAAGGATAGTTCTGTTTGACCGGGTCGAACTACGCATCCACTGCGAATTTGCGGCGCTGCCGATCGTGCTTGCCCACTTGGACGACTTCGACGCCAGTGCCGGTGAGCCGGAGTTCGACTCCGAAGGCGCGATCCTGTCCATTCACGTGCCCGAGTTGCGACGTGAAGCTTTCGAGGCCTATCTGGCCGATCTCACCCGAGGTCGTGCGTTGGTGGAGCCAGTCCAGTCGACGTAGTGACGTAGTGCCTGCGTGAATCACGGCGGACTCATTGCAATCGCTTCGCGTGACCGCACTTCATCGCGATGCCACGACCACCACGCGAACCCATCCCCACCGGCGACCGCCGCCTTTCCGCCTATCGCCGCCTGTGGCCGTTGCTGGCGCGCCATCGAGCGCTGATCGCGGGCTGGCTGATCTTTCTCGCGCTGTCGTCGGCAGCCACGCTGGCCCTTCCGGTCGCGGCGCGCTATTTGATCGAGGGCGGCTTCAGCAAGGCCGACCCTGCTCTGCTCAACGCCAGTTTCATTGGACTGTTCGGCGTTGCCGTGGTCATGGCGATCGCCGGCGCGTCGCGATTCTGGTGCGTGACCCTGCTCGGCGAGCGCGTCGCCAACGATTTGCGCCGGATGCTGTACACGCATCTGCTGCATCAGGACCAGGCGTTCTTCGAGCAGACCCGCTCCGGCGAACTGGTGTCGCGACTGTCGGCCGATACCGAACGCGTGCAAACGGTGGTTGGCTCATCCCTGTCGCTGGCCTTGCGCAGCGCCGTGATGCTGGTTGGCTCGGCAATCATGATGGTGGTCAGCAGTCCGCACCTGGCTGGCTTCGCGGCCTTGGTGATTCCAGCCGTGATCCTGCCGATAGTCGTGCTCGGGCGGCGTGTCCAGAAACTGTCGCGCGACGCGCAGGATCGCATCGCCGATGCGACCGCCGTCGCATCGGAATCGCTCAACGCGATCCACACCGTGCAGGCCTACACGCGCGAGCCGCGCGAGGCGGAGCGCTATCGCGACGCGATCGCGAATGCATTGACCAGCGCGGCACGGCGCATTCGAATGACGGCCTTGCTGACCGCAATGGTGATCCTGCTCAGTTTCGGCGCCATCACCCTGGTGCTGTGGGCCGGTGCGCATGCGGTGATCGCCGGCACGATGGACGGCGGCGTGCTGGCGCAGTTCGTGTTGTATGCCGTGTTGGCAGCCGGCTCGGTCGGCGGCTTGACTGAAGTCTGGGGCGAAGTGTTGCGCTGCGCCGGGGCACTCGGCCGTATCGGCGAATTACTCGACCTGCGGCCCGCGATTCGGTCCGCGCAGAATGCCGTGGCACTGCCAACTCCCACGTCAGGCGCGCTGCGATTTGAAAACGTCGGCTTCCACTACCCATCGCGACCGGATAAAGCCGCGCTGGAAGATTTCACGCTCGCCATCGAATCCGGTCAGACAGTCGCTTTGGTCGGCCCGTCAGGCGCTGGCAAATCGACCGTGTTCCAGTTGCTGCAGCGGTTCCATGACGTGCAGACCGGCACCATCACGCTGGATGGCGTCGAACTGCGTTCGCTCGCCCTGCCCGACCTGCGCGGCGCCTATGCGCTGGTACCGCAGGACGCGGTGCTGTTTGGCGCCAGTGCGGCAGACAACATTCGCTACGGTCGCATCGAGGCCAGCGATGCCGAGGTCGAAGCGGCCGCCCGCGCCGCCGAAGCGCACGAGTTCATCGCGGAGTTGCCTGAGGGCTACCAGACCTACCTCGGCGAACGCGGTGTGCGCCTGTCCGGCGGCCAGCAACAACGCATTGCGATTGCCCGTGCCTTGCTGCGTGACGCGCCGGTGTTGTTGCTCGACGAAGCGACCTCATCGCTCGATGCGCAATCCGAACGCTACGTGCAACAGGCGTTGGAGCGACTGATGCAAGGCCGCACCACCCTGGTCATCGCGCACCGCCTCGCGACCGTGCAACGCGCCGACCGCATCGTCGTGCTCGATCAGGGCCGCATCGTCGCCAGCGGAACTCATGCGGAATTGCTGCGTGAAGATGGACTCTATGCCGAGTTGGCGCGCCTGCAATTCGCATCCTGAACTTCGCACGCAACGTCGGCCGAAAAAGTCGAGCTCATGGCTCTTCCGTTGCGATAGCGCGGAGATGTTCCATGATGTCTCGGTTGTTGCTGGTCAAATCCACCATGCGGGTTTCGATGTCGGCAATGCGCAGTCGCAGCAGCGGCAAGATGTCTGGATTCGAGCGTAGCGCTTTCGCTGATTCGGCGATCTCCTGCGCGGTCAGGCCCGCGCTGCACGGATAGTGGAGCACGCCGTTTATGGCCGCGTAGTCACCGGTGCGTACATAACGGTCGCCGCAGCGCTTCCCAAGCGCGCGTTGCACGTCGTTCGGAAGGCTCATGCGGAAAGCCTCACGATAGCGCGACTGCATGCTCTCGCGCGCGAAGTTGTCAAACGTTGGAGTGTTGTAGAGCCGCATCGCGGTGTCGCGAAGGGTGAGGTCGCGGATCAGGCCGATGGTGCCGGTCGAGATCAGCTCGTCAAAAGTGGAGCGGCGGCGCGGCCGTTGCTTGTACTGGGTGGCGCGATAGGCACTGATCAGAAGCGCCTCATCCGATATCGGCGCCGCGTGGTCGAGAGCGTTCACCGCCAGATCGGCATCGGCCAGCACTTCGCGGTTGTAGCCGAGCAATAGCTGGTACATCCAGTCCTCTTCACGCAGATCGGCCTTCAGGCGTTCGGTGAAGGCTGCGGCCTGCGCGTTGGTGACGCGATCCTGATTCCAGTTTGACGCCTGCAGGCCGACGAACACGCCGACCACGACGATCATCAAGTCGATACCGATCGTCGTCCAGTGCAACTGCTTGAAGTGTTCAAGTGTGCGTCGGATGCGTCGCGGGATCATGGCCTACTCACAAGTTCGATGCTATGTACGGAAGTAATTGATCAACGCTCAATGCGGCGTTGTATTTGACACCATTGAGCCGCGAAACGCGCAACCGCGATGTAGTGGCGGCAAGTACAGATTAGTTCGGGCCACGGGGTTTCGACAAGCACCCGCAACTCTGCGGCCAACCGTCGACGAAAGTGGGCGTGGTGTAGTCACCGAAGCAATTGCCAGAAACGAAAAAGCCCCGCCGAAGCGGGGCTTTTCATGTCGACAATGATGATTCGCTCAGGCGCCAGCGACGCCGGTTGCCTGCAGGCCTTTGGGGCCTTGTTCCACTTCGAAGGTCACTTTCTGGCCTTCCTGCAGTGAGCGAAATCCAGCTGCGGAAATCGCCGAGAAATGGACGAATACGTCCTCACCGCCATCTTCGGGTGCGATGAAACCGAACCCCTTGGCGTCGTTGAACCACTTTACGGTACCAGTACGCATTGCTTTCTAGCCCCCACAACAGTCAATCGGATACGTGCATCCGACATGACGCTCGTGGGAGCGGGATGGGAGCTGCGCCTGCGGCGCGAGCTCCGCCAAGCTCACCACAGCTTTTCAAGCCGTGCACAGGCATAGTTCGCCAGTATTTTGTTCAGAAATCAAGCGTTTCCAGCGGTGGGACCAACTCAGGCCAGCAATTTACCGATGATCGGGGCGACGTTGGCGGTGGCATGTTCGAGATGCGCGAAGATTTCGTCGATGCTGATTTCGCCTTCGTCACCGCAGCCAGCCGCCCAGTTTGCGACCAATGCGAGGCAGGCGTACGGCACCGCCAGCTCGCGGGCGAGAACGGCTTCGGGCATGCCGGTCATACCGACCAGATCACAGCCATCACGACGCATCCGGATGATTTCTGCAACCGTTTCCAAGCGTGGTCCCTGGGTGGCGCCATAGCAACCGCGGTCGACGCAATCGATGTTTGCCTTCGCCGCAGCGGCCAGCAATTCGCGCCGCAATCCAGCGTCGTACGGAAAGCTGAAATCAATGTGCTCCACCTTGGAGCCCTCAACATCGCAGTAGCTACTGAGTCGACCGTGCGTGTAATCGATGATCTGGTCGGGCACGACGACGGCGCGTGGCGCCATGTCATCACGGATTCCGCCGACCGCATTGACTCCGATGATTCGCTGCGCGCCCAGCTTGTGCAAGGCCCAGACATTGGCGCGGTAGTTCACGCGATGCGGCGGGACGGTATGCGACTCACCATGCCGCGCTAGGAACGCCAAGCGCTTGCCAGCAAATGCGCCAGTCACCACGTGGTCGGAAGGCTTTCCGAAAGGCGTGTCGAGGACGTGACGTTCGATGTCTTCCAAGCCCGCGAACTGGTAAAGGCCGCTGCCACCGATGATGGCAAGATCAATCTTCATTGGTTTCCCGTAGCTTGAACAGACTCGCTGCGATACCGAACATCACAACGCGTGGATCGCGGGCAGGTTGCGGCCAAGTTCGTGGTAGTCCATGCCGTAGCCGAACACGTAGCGGTCCGGTACTTCCAGACCCACGAAATCAGCGACAAGTCCCGGCACGACGCGGCCGTGCGTCTTTTCGCAAAGCACGGCAATCAGCACGCGACGCGCACCTAGATCGATGCAATGCTTGCGGATCGCCTGCAGCGTGTAGCCCTCGTCGAGGATGTCATCGACCAGCAGCACAGTGCGGTCACACATCTCTACATGCGGTCGGGCCAACCAATTCAGTTCGCCACCGCTGGTTTCGCCGCGATAGCGTGAGGCATGCAGGTAGTCCAGTTGCACGGGCGCTTGCAGCATCGGCGCGAGTTGGCCGGCGAAGATCATGCCGCCGTTCATCACAGTGATGAAAAGTGCCGATTCGTCGCCAAGTTGCGCGTCGATTTCGCCTGCCATGCGCTGCGTAGCCGACTGAATCGCAGCTTCGTCGTGGATCAACTCTGCACGCGCCAGAGCGGCCTGGTAATCAGCGACGCTCATGTTGCTTGCCCTGTCGCTTCTACCGCATCCAATGCCGTCATGTTGGCAATGAAGTCATCGCGTTGCGGGTTGTCGACCAATTGCTCCCAACTCGGCGCGACTGCACCGAACAGGGCCGCGACGCGATCAGGATCGCAGGCCGGATAGCCCGTGCTCGCTGCCAGCGACTCGGGAACGATGGATGGATTGCAGGCCAGGATCAGGTCGCAACCCGCCGCGAGATGCGCATCGATCCGCGCGCCCATTCCGCCAATGCTCTCGACTGCCGCCATGCCGATATCGTCGCCAATCACCACACCTTCAAACCGGAATTCGTCACGAAGAATGTCCTGGATCCAGACTTTCGAAAAGCCAGCGGCATGTGTATCGATGGCAGGATAGACGACATGCGCGAGCATCACCGCATCGGCGCCGGCGGCAATGCCTTCAACGAACGCAAGCAAGTCGTTGGCAACGATATCGATGCGATCACGGCGGTCGTTCGCGGTGTCGAAATGGGTGTCTTCCTCAACCGATCCGTGGCCAGGGAAATGCTTCAGCGTCGCGGCCATCCCGGCCAGTCGCATGCCATTGACGTAGGCGTGCAATAACGCCGACACCGCGACAGGATCAGCATGGAAGGCACGCTCGCCGATGGCGCGGTTGCCGCGACGCAAATCAGCGACGGGTGCGAATGAAAGGTCGATGCCGATCGCGCGCAACTCGCTGGCCATGATCCAGGCATGTTGATGGGCAAGTTCCAAAGCAGCATCGCGATCGCGATCCCAGACCTCGCCGATGCGTGCCAATGCAGGCAGGCGCGTGAAGCCTTCGCGGAAGCGCTGCACTGGCCCGCCCTCCTGATCGACACAGATAACAAAGCGCCCGCCACGCAGCTCGCGGATGGCTGCGATCAACGCCGTCAACTGCTCGCGACTCTCGAAATTGCGGGTAAAAAGGATCACGCCGATCACCTGCGGCTGGACCAGCCAATCACAATCCGTGTCGGTGAGTGTCTTGCCCGGGATGCCGATGATCAGCATGTGCAAACGTCATCGTTATTCATGGGTTGCATGATATCCGACCAAACCATTCGCTTGACCAGATTGGCGATGGCAGCCGGAAATCACCGGGAGCAGAGCCTTGCGCTGGCGGACAAGACCAGCCGTGTGCGCGGCTGGCGTAGCCGCGATAGGCTACGTGTCCACAGCACGACCATTCCGATGCAGACTTCCAACCCAATATTCACTGCACCCGAGCGCGAGGTTCTGACACCGAGCCTTCTCAATCGGCATGCGCGTGAGCTGATCGAGGATGTGTTCCATTCGATCTGGATCGAGGGTGAGTTGTCGAACGTGTCGAAGCCTGCTTCGGGGCACATCTATTTCACACTGAAGGATGCTGGCGCACAGGTGCGTGGTGCCTTGTTCAAGTCGCGGACCTTCGGGATGCGCTTCAAGCCCGTCGATGGCATGCAGGTTTTGGTGCGCGGCAAGGTCAGCCTGTACGAAGCACGCGGCGAGTTTCAGTTGGTTGCCGAACACATGGAGCAGGCCGGTGAAGGCGCGCTACAGCGCGAGTTCGAACAACTCAAGGCGCGTCTTGCTGCCGAAGGATTGTTCGATGCGGCACTGAAGCGGCAACTGCCGGCATGGCCGCGTCGGATTGGCGTGATTACGTCGCCCAGCGGCGCGGCGATCCGCGATGTGGTCAGTGTGCTGGCGCGACGTTTTCCGTTGGTTGAAGTCGATGTATTGCCGGTTCCGGTACAGGGTCGCGAAGCGCCAGCGGCCATCGTCGCGATGCTCCAAGCCGCGAACGCGGCTGCGCGCTACGACGTGTTGCTGCTCACGCGTGGCGGCGGTTCGCTGGAAGATTTGTGGGCGTTCAACGACGAAGCGGTTGCTCGCGCCGTGCGCGCCAGCGCGATTCCGGTGGTCGCGGCGGTTGGCCATGAAATTGATTTCAGCATTGCCGAATTTGCGGCTGATTTACGCGCCGCCACACCGTCAGCCGCGGCCGAATTGCTGGTACCGGACCGCGATGCGCTGTTGCGCCAACTGGGCGATGCACGACGCGGCCTGCTGCGTGCGCAAGATCGCCGCATCGAATCGCTGGCGCAGCGAGTCGATCACCTGCAAGCGCGCTTGGTCGCGCGGCATCCACAGAATCGACTGCAGCAAACGCGGCAGCGAATGGACGGACTCAAGGCGCGACTGTTGCAGGTTGGACAGCGTCGAGTCGAGCAGCGCAACGCCCGCGTTGTCCAAGTGCTGGCCCGTTTGCGCGCGCTGAGCCCGCTCCCGCGGATCGAGCGCCGACGCGAGCACATCGGCACGCTGGCCGCACGCCTGAGTGCGTCGGCGGCGATGCGGGTTGATCGCCAACGCGCCCACCTGCTAGAACTGGCGCGTGGTCTGAATGCGGTCAGTCCGCTGGCGACGTTGCAACGTGGTTACGCGATCCTGCGTGATCCGGAAACGGGAACAACATTGCGCTCGATCAAGAACGTCGCAGTCGGAGATGACGTCGTCGCGCGGGTTGCCGATGGCAGCATCGGCCTGCGCGTGTTGAAAGTGTCGGCCGCCGATACCAGTTTGTAGCCGACTTCTACTTCGGAAAATCCCATGCAACCGCGCGCGCTAGGCAACTCCGGGATTTCAGTATCGCCACTTGCATTCGGCGGCAACGTATTTGGCTGGAGTGCGGACGCGGCGACATCGATGCGCCTGCTTGATCGCTGCGTCGATCTTGGCATCGATCTGATCGACACCGCCGACATGTATTCGGATTGGGTACCGGGCCACGTTGGCGGCGAATCGGAAACAATCATCGGTGATTGGCTGAAGAAATCAGGCAAGCGCGACAGCGTCGTGATCGCGACCAAGGTTGCCAAGCTGAAGTCGCGACCGGGATTGTCGCCAGCCAATATCAACGCGGCGGTCGACGACTCGCTGCGCAGGCTACGCGTTGAACGCATCGACTTGTACCAGGCGCATGAAGACGACGACAGCGTGCCGATGGAAGAAACTCTCGGCGCATTCTCGCGACTGATCGAACAAGGCAAGGTTCGTGCGATTGGGGCATCCAATTTCACTGCCGAACGGCTGGCGAAAGCGCTGGCGATCAGTGAGAAACACAACCTGCCCCGCTACGAAACCTTGCAGCCGGGCTACAACTTGATGGATCGCGCCGATTACGAAGCCGAGCTGGAACCGCTGATCCGCAAGGAAAACGTTGGCGTCATCAGCTATTTCTCGTTGGCCAAGGGATTCCTCACTGGCAAGTACCGCAGCGCGGCTGACCTGTCCAAGAGCAAGGCACGCGGTGGCGGCGTGAAAGGCTATCTCGATGATCGCGGCATGCGCGTGCTAGCCCAGCTTGACGCCGTCGCGGAGCGACATGGCGCGACGCCAGCGCAGGTGTCGCTGGCCTGGCTGATGGCGCGGCCCGGCATCACGGCGCCCATCGCCAGCGCAACCTCGGTCGAGCAGCTCGACGATATCGCCGGTGTGATGTCGCTGGAATTGAGCGAAAGCGACATCACAGCGCTCGACGAGGCCAGCGCTGGCTGAAAACCAGCCCCGTTTGCCAAATATGTGCGCCTTTCGGTTTGGTCGGCGGCCTGCCCCCGTATAAGCTGGTCTGCCCACGAATCCGACGCCATTGATGTTGAAGCGATTTCCCCTGATTGCAGTGACGCTGCTGCTCGCCGTCGGCTGCGCGAAGCTGCCTCCACGGCCCGACACGATCATGCAGACCACCTTGCCGGCTGGCCAGACGACTTCGCTGGATCGAAGCATCCAGCCGTCGCTCGACCTGCATCCGGGCCAGTCGGGATTCCGCTTGTTATCGGTCAATTCCGAAGCTTTCGCGATGCGCATCATCGCTGCGCGGCGGGCGGAACGCAGTCTGGATGCCATGTACTACCTGTGGCATAACGATCTGACCGGCCGGCTGATGGCGCGCGAAGCGTTGCGCGCCGCCGACCGTGGTGTGCGCGTTCGCCTACTGATGGACGATAACGACGCCCGCGCCAAGGACGCCGGTTTCGCCGCGCTGGCCGCTCATCCTTTCATTGAAGTTCGGTTGTTCAACCCGTTTGCGACGCGCAGTGGCGCTTTATTCCAGTTCGTCGAAGGACTGACCCGCTTCAAACGCTTGAACCGGCGCATGCACAACAAGGTGTGGATCGCCGACAACCGTATCGCGATTGCCGGCGGTCGCAATCTGGGCGACGAGTATTTCGGCGCCAACGCGGACTTCGATTTCCTTGACCTTGACGTCGCCATGGTCGGCCCGGTGGTGCAGGAACATAGCGCCGTGTTCGACCGGTACTGGAACAGTCGCGCAACCTGGCCGATTGCCGCTCTTGGCGAAGGCCGAGTCACGGCCGAAGCGCTGGCGAAACTTCGCAAACAACTGGAATCGGCCTGGGACGACGACCGTGCCAATCCTTACCTCGACAGCATCCGCGAAGAAGATTCCGTGCAACGCTTGATGGAAGGCGACTGGACCCTGTCATGGACCGGCACCTGGAAGTTGCTGTCGGACTTGCCCGGCAAGATCTTCAAGGAGCAAGGCACATCCGCTGTGCTGCCTGGCCTGGCGCAGGCGTTCAATGGCGCCAAGCAGCGCGTGATGATCGTGTCGCCGTATTTCGTGCCGGGCAAGGGCGGCACCAAGGCGCTGACGGCGCGGGTCAAGAATGGCAAGCAGGTGGTGGTGCTGACAAACTCGCTCGCCGCCACCGACGTGGCGCTGGTGCACGGCGGCTATGCCGCACATCGACGTGCCCTGCTTCGCGGCGGTGTCGAACTGTATGAGCTCAAGAATATCGGCCCACCGACCAAATTGAGCTTGATTGGTTCTTCGCAGGCGAGCCTGCACACCAAGGCTGCCCTGGTGGATCGTCGCGTCGCTTTCGTCGGCTCGTACAATCTTGACCAGCGATCAACCGCGTTGAATACCGAGATGGGCGTATTGATCGAGCAACCCGAAATCGCTGCCGAAGTCGACCGTTTGATCGCAACGCAGACTTCCAGCGAGCGCGCCTGGCGGGTCAGTATCGACAGCAATGGCTCGCTGCAATGGAGCGACGGCGAAGTGATCTCGCACACCGATCCGGACGCCGGCCTGATGCGCAAGATCCAGGCATGGCTGGCCCAGATACTTCCCATCGAATCGCAGTTGTAAGCACTCTCTGAACATCCGTGAGATGGGCTTGTGGCACTCTTCGGCTCACTCAAAATGGGGGAGCAGCAATGAACGTTTCAATACCTTTCCATTGGCGCGTTGCATCCGCGCTGGCTAGCGCGATTCTGCTGTTGGCAGGCGCAACCGCGTTCGCCGCCGAGCTGCCATCAAAACAATATCCAATCGAAGCCTTCATCGACACGCTTGGTTTGCAGGGCGCGTCGTTCTCTGCGGATGAAAGCAAAATTCTGTTCTCGTCAAACAAGACGGGAATCTGGAACGCATATTCGATCCCGGTCAATGGAGGCGACTGGACTCCGGTCACCCATTCCACGACCGACAACAACTACGCCGTCGACTACTTTCCCAACGATGATCGCGTGTTGGTCACCCGTGACGAAGGTGGCAACGAGCTCAACCATCTTTTCGTCGTCGACGCCAAGGGCAAACTGACCGACCTCACTCCCGGCGACAAATTGAAGGCGCAGTTCTACGGCTTCAGCCAGGACGGCAAGCGCTTCTTCGTCGCCACCAACGAGCGCGATCCCAAGTACTTCGACCTGTATCGCTACGATAGCAAGAGTTACCAGCGCGAGATGATGTTCAAGAACACCGAGGGCTTCGACCCTGGCGCGATTTCGCCCGACGAAAAATGGTTGGCGCTGGGCAAGACCCGCACCACCAACGATTCAGACCTGTTCGTCGCGAACCTCGCCAGCGGCAAGCGCAGCAAGGTTTCCGAACACAAAGGCAACGCGAATTTCGAGTCGCGCGATTTCAGTCCCGACTCGGCGTGGATCTACTACACCGCAAACGACGACGGCGAATTCTCGCAACTGCGTCGCTACCATCTCGCCGACGGCAAGACGGAACTGGTGCGCAAGGCCGACTGGGATGTCACCAACGCCGTCTTCTCGCACGATGGCAAATATCTGGTCACCGCGACCAACGAAGACGGCAGCACCAAGGTTCGTGTCGACGACGTTGCCATCGGCAAGCCGGTCACGCTTCCCGTGTTGCCCGCCGGTGAAATCCGTGGCCTGGTGATCGCGCGCTCGGAAAAGAAAATGGCGTTCTACGTCAACGGCGACCGCTCGCCGAACGATCTGTACGTGCTCGATTTCGGTGGCCATCCGAAACGCCTGACCAACACCTTGAACCCGGCGATTGACCCAAAGGATCTGGTCGAATCCCAAGTCGTCCGCTTCAAGAGTTTTGACGGCATGTTCATTCCCAACATTCTCTACAAGCCGCACCAGGCCAGCGCCAAAGCCAAAGCGCCGGCACTGGTTTGGGTACATGGCGGTCCGGGTGGCCAGACCACGCGCGGTCACAGCGCATTGCTGCAATTCTTCGCCAATCACGGCTACGTGCTGCTGGGCATCAACAATCGTGGCAGCTCCGGCTATGGCAAGACTTTTTTTGCCGCCGACGATGGCAAGCACGGCCGCGAACCGCTGTGGGACACCATCGCCGCGAAAAAATACCTGCAATCGCTGGACTACGTTGATCCTGATCGCATCGGCATCATTGGCGGCAGCTACGGCGGCTATATGGTCGCCGCCGCACTTGCGTTCAAACCGGATGAGTTCGCGGTTGGCGTGGATATCTTCGGCGTCACCAACTGGCTGCGTACGCTGGAAGGCATCCCGGCGTGGTGGGAAGCGCAGCGTGAAGCGCTTTATCAGGAGATCGGCAACCCAGAAACCCAGCGCGAAATGCTGAAAGAAATTTCACCGGCATTCCACGGCGACAAGATCACCAAGCCATTAATGGTCTTGCAAGGCAAGAACGACCCACGCGTGCTGCAAGCGGAATCGGATGAATTGGTCGCCGCCGCGCGCATGAACGGCACACCGGTTGAGTACATCGTCTTCGACGACGAAGGCCACGGCTTCAGCAAGAAGAAGAATCAGATTGACGGCTACGGCAAGGTGCTGGTGTTCCTTGACAAGTATCTGAAGAACGCGCCGATGAAGAAGTCGTAGCCTTTTCGTTCTCAGCGTTTCCTTGAGCCCGCCGAACGGAGCGTTCGGCGCGATACAACCCAACCCCCTCCTCATCCCCGCGTAGGCGCACTACTGTCCGCAACAAATTCATCGCTCACCCGGAGCGTGTTGCAGAGCGTGGTCTTCGCGTCTTTTACAGCGGGGCGACTCAAATGCCGGAGGGCGGTCCCTCTCTGCATTTCGTTTCCCCGGCGCAGGCCGGGGTCCAGTGGGCAAAGGCTTTTGGCGATCTCTTGCTTTTCGTACCTGCCTGGGAGAAATCCTAACGACAGCGTGCCAAGAGACGCTACCTACTGGACCCCGGCCGTCGCCGGGGAAACCAATAGGGCTGACTGCGCGGTCTCGGTGGTGAGCCTTGATCGGAGTTTCACTCGGTCAAGAAAAATTATTCCGGACAGCAGTGCGCCTACACAGGAATGACGGGTGGTTTACAGTTGGCGGGAGCACCCTACCCCTAAAGTCGTGGCCAGACAGGCTGCCTTGCTTTCACTGGAATCTGCAATGAATGCCATCTTTCGCACCGTGCTTGCCGTTTCTTTGCTTGCTGCGCTCGCAGCCTGCGACCGCGCACCGTCCGCTCCCGCAGCGCCCGCGCCCGTCACTGAAACAGCACCCGCGGCCATCCCGACGCCGCCACCACCCAAACCCGCATTCGGCACGTTCGGATTCGACGCCACCGGCATGAATGCGGACATCGCAGCGGGCGATGACTTCTTCAGTCACGTCAACGGCCATTGGGTGGATAACACCGAGATTCCGGCTGACCGCTCACGCATGAGCAATTTTTCACTGATCGACCAAGCCGTTCAAAAAGACCTGAAGGTGATGCTCGAAGGCGCAGCGGCAGATCGCGCCGCCGATGGCGAACGCCGCCAGATGGGTGACTACTACGCTGCCTTCATGGACGAGGAGAGCATTGCCGCGAAAGGCGTGGCGCCGATCAAGACCGAGCTGGCTTCGATTGAGAGCATCAGCGACAAGAAGAGCTTGGCGACTGCGCTGGGCGAGTCGCTGCGTGCCGATGTCGACCTGCTAAACGCCACCAACTACCACACCGACAGACTGTTCGGCCTGTGGGTTTCGCAGGACCTCAACAAGCCCGGCGACTACGCGGCTTACCTGGTCCA
>JBATAQ010000073.1:0-3575 GCA_049661925.1 Dokdonella sp. | reverse complement strand
ACCTTGCGGATTTTGTCCTCGGGCATTTCCATTTTTTCAGCCAGCTCGTCGGGCGTGGGTTCGCGACCCATTTCCTGGAGCATCTGGCGGCTGATGCGGTTCAACTTGTTGATCGTTTCGATCATGTGCACCGGGATGCGGATGGTGCGCGCCTGGTCGGCGATCGAACGCGTGATCGCCTGGCGAATCCACCACGTTGCATAGGTACTGAATTTGTAGCCGCGACGGTATTCGAATTTGTCGACGGCCTTCATCAGACCGATGTTGCCTTCCTGGATCAGGTCGAGAAATTGCAGGCCGCGATTCGTGTATTTCTTGGCGATCGAAATCACCAGGCGCAGGTTGGCCTCGACCATTTCCTTCTTGGCGCGGCGTGCCTTGGCTTCGCCGATCGACATGGCGCGGTTGATTTCCTTGATGTCGGAAATCGATAGCGACAGCGTCTTCTCGATCGAGATCAACTTGTTCTGCTCGGCAGCCACGTCGCCGACCACGTTCTTGATGCCGGGCGACCACTTCTGGCGCTTGCGGGCCAGTTCCTCGGCCCATTCCGGGTTGGTCTCGTTGGACGGGAACGACTTCAGGAATTCCTTGCGTGGCATCTTCGCCTGCTTGATGCACAGGTCGGTGATGACGCGCTCGTGATGGCGAATGTGGTTGACCACTTCGCGCAGCTTGCGCACGAAGCTGTCAATCATGATGACCGGCAACTTCAATGCAAGGAACGCTTCCGCCATCTGCGTACGCAGCTTCTGCGCGCGCTTGTCGTCCAGACCATTCTTCTCGGCGGCCTTCTGGAACTTGGCGTAAAAGTCGCGCAGCTCGTTCATGCGCGCGGCGACTTCTACCGGATCGGGACCGGTATCGACGGGTGTTGCATCGTCGTCGTCGTCGTCGCTGTCGCCGTCGCCGTCCTTGTCCTTGTCGCTATCCTTGTCGTCGTCCGAGTCGGAGTCATCGGATTTAACCGTGCTGGCCGGCGGCGCTTCGGGCTCTTCGGGGCCAACAAAACCGGTAATCACTTCCGAGAGGCGCTTCTTGCCTTCGGTGTGCAGGTCGAAATCCTCGACCAGAATATGGATCGACCACGGGAAGCTGGCCAGCGCGCCCTGCACCTGGTTCAAGCCTTCCTCGATGCGCTTGGCGATGGCGATTTCGCCTTCGCGGGTCAGCAGCTCGACCGTGCCCATCTCGCGCATGTACATGCGCACGGGATCGGTGGTGCGGCCCACTTCGGCATCGACGGCAGACAACACGGCAACCGCTTCTTCGGTCGCGGTCTCGTCATCGGCGCGCGCCGGGGCGTCGGCCTGCAACATTTCGGTATCGGGCGCGACTTCGTGCACCTCGATGCCCATGTCGTTGATCATGCCGATGATGTCTTCGATCTGTTCCGGATCGATGATGTCGTCAGGCAGGTGATCGTTGACTTCGGCGTAGGTCAGGTAGCCCTGTTCCTTGCCCTTGATGATCAGGGTCTTGATTTCGGACTGCGGGTCCTGGACGTTTTCGTTAGCCATTCGTGGGGGAGTTCCGGTTACGACTGCGTGACAAAAGAGTTTGAGTATAGGAACCCCGTCAAGGGTCGCTACAGGAATTGGTTGATTCGGTTTGCGACGCGCTCGAAGCTTCGCGTGGTGCAATCCATGCGCCTGGCGCGAGGCGTCGTGACTGGTCGCCGGCGCGTAGCGATGCGATGTCGATCAGATGGAGACTAGCCCAGCAATTGCAAGGTTTTTCGGTAGAAACGACGCGATTCGAACGAGGGGCCATGCCACAATAAACGCAATACGGCGAGACAACAGGACAGGATTCAACCGGCCTGCCAGCGACCGCCGCCATCGCCCCACGACCGACCAATCCATGAGACCGGACTCCCCACGCCATGCTGCACTGCGGCAATTTGCCATTGCAGGTCTGGCCGATCCGACCCTGACGCTAGCCCCGGCGTCAGTTGACGCCAGCTTCCGCAGCTACTGGCGCAGCACTGGCGAACACGGCAACCACATTGTCATGGACGCGCCGCCCGAGCACGAGGACATCGCGCCATGGCTGGATGTCGCCGTGCGACTGGAAAAGGCGGGTGTGCATGTGCCGCACATCGTCGCGTCCGACGTGACGCAGGGTTTCGTGCTGATGGAGGACCTGGGCAACCGCACCTATCTGCCGGAATTGAACGCGGACAGTGTTAACGCCCTGTACGGCGCGGCGCTGGATACGTTGCTGGCGATGCAGACCGGGGCGGACGCGAGCGGCCTTCCGAGCTACGACCGCGAGCGCCTGCTTACCGAAATGCGTCTGCTTCCGACATGGTTTCTCGAAAGGCATCTCGGCCACGCGCCGACGGACGACGAAACCGCGATCATCGAGCGCGCCTTCGGCTGGCTGGCCGATGTCGCCGCCGAGCAGCCGGCTGTGTTCGTCCACCGCGATTTCCACAGTCGCAACCTGCTGGTCTGCGAACAGGGCGATCCTGGCGTCATTGACTTCCAGGACGCCGTGCTCGGGCCGATGACCTACGACCTCGTCTCGCTGCTGCGCGATTGCTACATCGAATGGGAAGACGCGCGCGTCGAGGCTTGGGTCGAAAGTTATCGACTGCGCGCAGTCGAAGCGGGATTGATCGAACCCGGTGTCGATGCGCAAACATTCCAGCGCTGGTTCGACCTGATCGGCGTGCAGCGACACATCAAGGTGCTCGGCATTTTCTGCCGACTCTGGTACCGCGATGGCAAGCCGCAATACCTCGGCGACCTGCCGCTGGTCTGGCGCTATATCGCTCGCATCGCGCGGCGCTATCCCGAACTGGCGGAACTGCTGGCTTTGCTCGAAAGCGCCGTCGGCTACCGCGACCTGACCCACGCCGTGAGCCCGACGCTCGCATGATCCGCCAGGCATTGATTTTCGCAGCAGGACGCGGCGAACGCTTGCGCCCCTTGACCGACACCACGCCCAAGCCACTGATCGAAGTCGGAGGCAAACCGCTGACCGTCTGGCATCTGGAAAAACTCGCCGCCGCCGGTGTGCGTGAAGTCGTCATCAACACCTCGCACCTCGCCGAACAGTTCGAACCGACGCTGGGCGATGGCTCCCGCTGGGGCATGACCATCCGCTACAGCTACGAAGGACCCACGCCCCTCGAAACCGGCGGCGGCATGCGTCGCGCTCTTGCGCTGCTGCAATCCGGTACGAGTCGAGCAGACGCGCTACGCGACGATCTGTTCGTCGCCGTCAGTTCCGATATCTGGAGCGACTACGACTACGCCAACCTGCCCGACGACATCACCGGCACCGCACATCTGATCATGGTCCCGAACCCCGATTTCCATCCGCGCGGCGACTTCAACCTCGACGGCGCCCAACTCAATGAAGAGAGAGCAGGCGAACGACTCACCTTCGCCAATATCGGCGTCTACAAGCCCGCCTTTACCGCAGACCAAGCCGACGGCGTATTCAAGCTGCTTCCACTTTTCCAGCGCGCGATGCGCCAAGGTGAATTGACTGGCGAACGCTACGACGGCCGTTGGCACAACATCGGCAACGTCGCGCAAGTGCATGCGCTGGATGACCTTTGT
>JBATAQ010000072.1:0-5335 GCA_049661925.1 Dokdonella sp. | reverse complement strand
GCCGTTATCGCCGCGCCGCGCGGCAGCGTTGATGCGACCCTGCGATTGACCGAACAGGGCGAAGTGATCCACCGCAAGTACGGCATTCGCGCAATCGCGTTGCGCAATCTCGAACAGATGACCGGCGCGGTGTTGCGCGCCACCTTGCGACCTCGGCCACCCGAACCACGCGAAGAAAAATGGCGTCAGATCGTCGGTGAGATCGCGGTGGAATCACGGCGCGTCTATCGCGACTTCATCCATGATGATCCGCAGTTTCCCGGCTATTTTCGCGCGGCCACACCGATCGACGTGATCGAACGCCTGCGTATCGGCTCGCGACCATCGAGGCGTGGCGGTGATGGCGGCGTATCCAGCCTGCGCGCGATTCCCTGGGTCTTCTCATGGGCGCAGAACCGATCCGGCCTTACCGCCTGGTTCGGCGTGGGCAGCGGACTCGAGCACGCGATCGAGCGACATGGTCTGGAAACCCTGGGCGAAATGGCTCGCGACTGGCCGTTTTTCGCCACCCTGATCGACGATGTTGAAATGGTGCTCGCCAAGAGCGACATGGCGATTTTCCAGCGCTATTCGAAACTCGCCGAAACGGCTGGGCACGAGTATTGCCATTCAATCATCAGCGCCGAGTTCGAGCGCGTGCGCACTTGCATCCTCGCAATCAAGGGCGAGGACGAGTTGCTCGCCCACGACCTGCGACTGCGCCAATCGATACGGCTGCGCAATCCTTACGTCGATCCGATCAGCTTGTTACAAGTTGATCTGCTGGCACGCTGGCGCGCAGCGGATCGCAACGATGACGCCTTGCTGCAAGCGCTGATCGCGACGGTAAATGGGATTGCGGCGGGGATTCAGAACACGGGTTGATTGCGCTGCGGTCTGGAGGATCGTCTCGCGTGGAGATCGCACTCTCGGTGGACTCGCGTTGAGAAGTTCCACCATCGGTGGAATCTCCTGCGGAGGTTGACCATATCCGCTGTTGTGAAACGCCTCACCCGACGAGTCCATCCTACGGTCGGTAGTGGCATTGATTGCTGTTGTAGGGTGGAACCGCCGCAGGCGATTCCACCGCACGCTCTGTCATTGCATCGATCCTCGCTCGGCGCTTCATCAGCGATGGAATTTCGTCCCGAGATTGCAGACCTGGTGGAACCTCGTTGGAGCGCTCCACCATTGGTGGAATCTCCTGCGGAGGTTGACCAACTGCTCTGTTGTGAAGCGCCTCACCCTACTAGTCCGATCCTACGATTCCGCTCTACGCATTCAGGCTGCTGCGTTCGTCGGCCATGGTTTCGTCGCCCCGGGCATTGACGGCGACGTCGATAACCAGGCGGCGCATGGCATTGACGAGCGGCGTCCCGTTTTCAAGCACGATGCCGTTCGCGGTCTGGCGAAGAGCCGTCATCAACTGATCCAGCGCAGCGCGATAGGCCGAGAATCCGTCCGACGATTCCCCAAACTCGGCCCATAGCGAACGCCAATGCCGCGCGAAGTGGCCGACCAGCTGATGCACTTCACCCAGACGCGGATGCGGCAAGGCGTCATCCAGCGCGAATGTGAGATGTTCCTTTACCTCCCACGGCGTCATCACGGTCGGGACGTTGGTCGATTCATAGCTGAGTATCGGCTTCACGCCCGCTTCAAAAGCGAAACGCTGCGCCTGCCATCCAGGCGGCGCAGCTTCGGGTACGCGAGCACCGCCAACCAGGTTCCAGAAACCCGGGCCGCCGACCGTATCGGCCACCAGGTGGATACGCGCGCGCTCGGCAGAATTCAGCACCCGATGACGGCTCCAGGTATCGAACAACCAGCATTCGCCGGCGGCCATGTTTACGGCAGCATTACCACACTCGAAGCGTACTTCCGGCTGGGTCACCACCGGCACGTGGACGCGGACATGTTCACGCCAGTAATAGTCAACATCCACGTGCGACTGCACTTCGGCGTTGCCAGACAGGCGCATCAATCGACTACGACCCCAGACACCACCAATGGCTTGCATAGTCTGAAGCAGATATGGGCTAGCCAGCAGTTGCGGAGTTGGACGCATCGGTCCGCTGATGGCATCGCTGGATGGATCGCCATCGCGCGCCACCAGCGGAATGGCGGAGTTGCCGGCAAAACCTTGCGGATGGGGCCGCCATGCCGTTTCGCTCAAGGCCGCGATTTCAGCGGCCAGCGCATCGGCATCGAAGCTGATCGGCAATTGCAGGAACGGAACCTGTAGTTTCATCGTCGTCACTCCGCAAACAATGTCTCGATTCTAGCAGCGAGCCGCGCTGGTCAATCCGGTGAGGGATGGCATGCGATAATCGGTCGCGGTATCAATCTGGATCGACCAAGACCGCCAAGTGATCATCTCTCACCAGCACCAGTTCATCTTCTTTGCCGTGCCCAAGACCGGCACTCACTCGATTCGGCAGGCTTTGCGCCCACACTTGGGTGAAGGCGACGAGGAGCAGGTCGGCTTGTTTGTGGAGCGCTGGTTCGACCAGCCGCAATTACGCGAGATCGGCCACGGCCACGTCAGCGTCCAGCAGCTCAGGCCGATCCTTGGCGACGATGTATTTGATCGTTACTTCAAGTTTGCTTTCGTGCGCAATCCCTGGGATCGATTCGTTTCATATTGCGCTTTCATCAGCCGGAAGACGGGACGCTTCGAGAACGATCCGCACGGCTTCATGCGCGAGATGGTCTACAGTCCGCCGCCTTTGCAGCAGTTGCTCTACCAGCCACAAAGCGAATTGCTTTGCGACGAGAATGGTGAGCTCGCGATGGATTTTGTCGGTCGCGTCGAATCGATGGAGTGCGATCACGCGAGCATCTGCGAACGACTCGGCGTGGTTGCGCAGCCGCTTGAAAAGATCAACAGCTCCGAACACCGGCCTTACACCAACTACTACAACGCCGACCTGCGCCATTTGATCGGTCACAAGTACCGTCGCGATATCGAGCTGTTTGACTATCGCTTTGGCGAATGACGTCGAAGCGCGCCTACGTCATCAGACTTCGTAGTTCCAGCGATCCAGATACGGCTGCAGGTGCGGTATCGCCGGTTCCAGGTATTCGCGATAGCGTTCCCAACGACCGACGCCCTTGCGGTTGAGCGGCTCCACCACCTGGTGATAGCTCGGCGTCGCGATGAAGCCACGCTCGCGGGCGTGGTCATGGAAATCGACCATGCGCCGGTCCCAGTCGATGCCGATGAAATCCGCGATGCGCCGCGACTGCGCATCGATATCGTCGACGACATCCTCGTAGCGCAGTTCCAGCACGTCGGGTTTTAGCAGTTCGGCCTGGTCGATCCAGAACGAGAAGGTGCCGGCGTAGCCAATCGCCGTGGACTCGATCGTCTCGCATAGCTTGATGTATTCCGGTGAACGAAACGTTTGCATGTAGTTGCTGAGTACCACATCGCAGGGATGGCGCAGTGCCAGGATGATCTTCGCGTTCGGAAACAGTCGCGCAATGAATGGCAGGCGCATGATGTTCAACGGGTTCTTGTCGACCAGCCGCACGCCGGAAGCGCGCTGCACGCGTTCGGCAGCACGCTTGAAGTAGTTCGCTCGCAGCTCTACTGCGAATGCCGAGTCGATCTCGCCGAGTTGTTCGGGGTAGGCAAGCCCGCGCTGCTTGATCTCTTCGATGGCGTCCTGGACGAACACGCGCTCGTCCATTCCGGCAAGCCCGGGATGGGCATCGAGCATGGTTTCCAGCATCGTCGTACCCGAGCGAGGGAAGCCGACGACGAACACCGGCGAATCGGTCGCAGAAGGAGCATCTATCGTTTTCCAATCTGCTCGTTGCTCGGGTGTAACGCGGCGACGGACGATTCCGATCGGGTCCGCATCGCCTTCAAACAAATACGGTACGCGATCTCGAAGCTGGTCGATCTGCACCTTGCGGCCTTCAGCCAGGCTCCGCATGGCAGCGGCTGGATCACTGTTCCGATCATGCAAGCGGGCAAGCTGGCTCAACAACTGAGGATCGCGACGAATGACCGCCGGATCCGCCAGCAGAGGCTCGTGCAAAGCGATGGCCCGCACAAGATCGCTGCCGCGTGATGCGAGGCTGGCGCGAATGCTGGCAAGGTCGGTGACAAGGCCCTCGCGCGTGATAGCTGCCATGTCCATGCGCGCGAGCATGGCGTTGGCTTCGTCGACTCGATTTGTACGCTCGTAGAACGCAGCAAGTCGCATCTGGATGCGAGGATGGTCTGGGTCGAGCTTCGCCGACCCGTGGAGCGCTTCGCCTGCCTGGTCAGCTCGCCCCAAACGGGTCAGCAACCAGCCAACTTCGTTGAGGCTGAGCGGGTCATGGGTCGCCCAAGCCTGCCAATTCCCGATCAGGCGTTCAGCTTGATCGAATTCGCCGCATTCATAGCAGGCGTTGGCGGCCTGGATTCGGATGATCGGATCGTTGGGTTCGGCTTGGAGCGCATCCAGCAATTGTCCGCGGGCTTGCGCGAAGGCACCGTCCTCAAAGGCGACGTTTCCCAGGTTGAGCAGCGCGGTCGGGTCGGTCGAGTCCAATGCGTGGGCCTTCAAAAACGCCTCGCGTGCTCCCGCCTTCTGGCCAAGATCGCGGCGCGCCGCGCCGAGGTTGCTCCAGTGCGTCGATGTGTTCGGATAAAGCTGAGTGAGTCGCTCAAACACCGCCAAGGTTTCTGCGGAGCGACTTTGCGCGTCGAGGCAGAACGCGAGCAGCAGAAGTGGCTCTTCCGCATCCGGATTGGGCGCCAGCAGCGAACGCGTCAGCGCTTCCGCACGTGGGGCGTCGCCAGACTGAAGCACCTGGAAAATATCTTGGAGCATGGATAACACCGTGGATCAGGAACGAACAAGGATAACGGCACTGGCCGCCGGCACAAGCACCGGGTACTTCTCAACGGGCTGCAAGCCCGTCGGTACGCTCTTCCCCCGGTATGACTTAGTGCCGGGAACCGGTATTGGTCAACTGCCGATGCATGTCAGTTCTGTCGCCAATGCGGCTCAGGCGGTTCGAATTACCAATCCAGGTACGACCAAAATCCTCCGTCATTCTTGCGAAGGCAGAGCCTGTCCCGGACTTCATCCGGGAATTCCGGAGTGAACATCCATTTCGGCGTCGATGTGATGCGGCAAGCGCGTGCAGCCGAATCGCAATCGGCCTATCCTGAGCCGTCTTGGATGTGGCGGGAACGACGTGCAAATCGATTCGATGCGCAGGCTGGCTGGCGAAGGCGATCCGGAAGCGATGTGTGGGCTCGTTCTGGTTGCGATGGGCGAGGCCGACGTCGAGTTCGATTCCGCCCGAAATATCGAACTGCTGATGCGTGCTGCGTGTGTGGGTTTCGCGC
>JBATAQ010000071.1:0-75694 GCA_049661925.1 Dokdonella sp. | reverse complement strand
CGATAAAGCGTGAGGTTGATGCGGTGGTCGGTGATGCGACCTTGCGGAAAGTTATAGGTGCGGATGCGCTGGCTGCGGTCACCGGAGCCGACCTGCACGCGCCGCGCTTCGGCGTTGGCTGCTGCCTGAGCGCTGCGCTGGCTATCGAGCAGTCGAGCTTTCAGCAACGACATCGCCCTTGCACGATTCTTGTGCTGGCTGCGCTCTTCCTGGCATTCGACAACGGTTCCGGTCGGCAGGTGGGTGATGCGGATCGCCGAATCGGTCTTGTTGACGTGCTGGCCGCCGGCACCGGATGCGCGGAAGGTGTCGGTTTTCAGGTCGCCGTCCTTGATTTCGATATCGTCGATCTCGTCGATTTCGGGCAGGATCGCCACCGTTGCGGCAGACGTATGGATGCGCCCCTGTGATTCGGTCGCCGGTACGCGCTGCACGCGATGGGTGCCGGATTCGTACTTGAGCCGCGAGTACGCGCCCTTGCCTTCGACGCGTGCGATGGCTTCCTTGTAGCCGCCGTGTTCGCCGTCGCTGGTGGAGAGAATTTCGACTTGCCAGCGCTGGCGTTCGGCGTATTTCAGATACATCCGCAACAGGTCACCGGCAAAGATCGCGGCCTCGTCGCCGCCGGTACCGGCGCGCACTTCCAGAAAAAGATTGCCGTCGTCGCGCGGGTCTTTCGGCAGTAAGTGCAGGTTGAGGTCGTGGTCCAGTTCTTCCAGCCGGGCCCGCTGTGCATCCACCTCGTCGCCGGCCAGCTCGGCCATTTCGGGGTCGGCCAGCATGGCTTTCGCTGCGATCAGCGCGGCATCGGCTTGGTCGTAGGACGCAAGCGTTGCCGTCAGCGGCGCCAGTTGAGCGTGTTCGCGTGAGAGCTCGCGGAAGCGGTTCTGGTCGGCCAGCACTTCGGGGCTGGCGAGCAGGCGCTCAAGCTCCTCGTGGCGTTCGGCGAGTTGTTCCAGCTTGCGGCGGATCGTTGGGGTCATGCGTGGCGTATCTGCGGACAGCAACCAATTTTGACAGATCGCCGCGTGTGGCTGGCGATTGGATCAGTCGTCGTCGGAATTGGGGTTCGCCTTCCCTTCGTAGAGGCGTGATGCCACCTGCAACAGTTCGATGTCACCACGCAACGCGGCCTGGCGCAGGTTGGCGCTGGGCGTGTGCAGCAACTTGTTGGTCAGCGTGCTGGCGAGGAAGGCCAATGCTTCGTCGGGCGTGCGACCGCGTGCGAGCATGGCGCGCGCCTTGCGCAGCACTTCGTCGCGCTGCACTTCGGCGTCGCCGCGTAGCGCCGTCAACGGGTTCTTGAGATCGAGCGCGCGCCACCAGTCCATGGTGTTCTGCACCTGCAACTCGATCAGCGTTTCCGCCTCGCGCGCGGCGGCCTGACGGTTGCGCAGGTTTTCATCGATCACCTGTTTCAGGTCATCGATGGTGTACAGATAGGCGTCATCGAGTTCGGCGACATCAGGCGCGATGTCGCGCGGCACGGCTATATCGACCAGGAACATCGGTCGGCGTCGACGCGCTTCCAATGCATCAGCCATCATCGACTTGCTGAGAATGGGCTCGCGTGATGCGGTTGAACTGATCACGATATCGGCCTCGGCCAGGTGCAACGGCAAGTCCTCCAGCGCGATCGCGTAGCCACCGATTTCGCTGGCCAGCCGTTGCGCATGCTCCAGAGTTCGATTGGCGACGATAAGCCGGCGAGTCTTCGCCTCAGCAAGATGGCGTGCGGCTAGTTCGATGGTTTCGCCAGCACCAATCAACAGCACGCAGGCGTCGCTGAGGTCGGTGAACACACGCTCTGCCAGCCGCACGGCCGTGTACGCCACCGATACGCTGTGCGCGCCGATGCGGGTGTCGGTGCGGATGCGTTTGGCTACCGCGAATGTGTTCTGGAACAATCGCTCCAGTGGCGCGCCAAGCGTCTGTGCGGCGCGCGCCTGCTGGTAGGCCTCTTTCACCTGCCCAAGGATTTGCGGTTCGCCGAGCACCTGCGATTCCAGCCCGGTAGCAACGCGATAAAGATGGCGCACTGCATCGGCACCGTGATGGTGGTAACTGAACTCGTCCAGCTTGTTGCCGCCGAGCTGGTGGTGCCGATGCAGCCAGTCCATTGGCAGACCTTCGGCACCAAGGTCGACCGAACAATAGATCTCGGTCCGGTTGCAGGTCGAGAGAATGGCCGCCTCGAGTACGCCATCAAGCGCCGCCAGATCGAGCAGCGCGGCGGGAGTTTGGTTGGGAGAGAACGCAACCCGCTCACGCAGTGCCAATGGCGCGGTGAGGTGGTTGAGTCCCAGTGCTATCAGCGCCATGTGCGGTCTGTGCGGTCGGGCAAATCGGCTAAGCTGCGACGCGGCCGGAGCTGCCGCCAAAAGATGGCGAGTTGCGGTTGGATATCAATGATGCTGCCGATTGTGCGGGCAGGGTCGACAAGGTTCAAGTTGGGCAATGGACTATTCCCAGTCGCCCGAAAACGGAAAGTGCATGCATTCAATCTCACCATCGTCATTTTTGCGGCCTCGCCATCTCGCGCGTTGGCTGGTCCTGATGGTATCCATCGGCCCTGCCGCGTGTGCGAATCCGCCGATGCGGACCGAATCGGGCGATCCGGCTGTAGCGGGTGACATCAAGGTCGATCCGGTAGCCGTTGATCGCGACTTGCCATTGCAGGTACTTGATGGCCAATTCAAGTTGCAGGATGGCGACATCAAGGGCGGCGCGGCGGCTTACGTGCGCGCGGCGTTGTTGTCCGACGATCCGCAGTTGGCCGAGCAGGCGACCCAGTTGGCTTTGGTTGCAGGAGACTGGAACGCCGCCGAACGTGCCACCAATCACTGGCACGAACTGGCGCCAACAGCGCAAGGTGTCGACCAGGCACGCGGCTGGCTGGCGCTGGGGCGTGGCAATTCCGAGGCCGCGTTCAAGGCGTTTTCCGGCCTGATCGCCAAACCCGGCAGCAAGGGTTGGCAGATGCTCGGTCAGGCTTTGCTGGCCGCGCCCGACAAGCCCAAGGCCGCCGCGCTGCTGTCGAAGCTGGCGACGCCGGAGCGACTGGGTAACGATGAGATGACCTGGGTCGCGATGAGCCAGTTGGCCTTCAAGCTCGACGACAAGTTTCGCTCGCAGGATCTGTCCGACCAGGCTGTGGTGAAATTCCACGGCGTCGACAGCACCGGCTGGAACGCGCAATTGGCGCTGGATCGTGGCGACGCCATGATGGCCCGCGACATCTACGGCGAAGGGCTGCGACGCAATCCGGAAAGTCCGCGTTTGCGGGTCGCTTATGCGGCTCTGCTGGCCCAGTTTGGAGATGAGGTCGCTGCTGCGCAGGCACTCTCCACCGGCAAGCAGGACGATCTCACTTACGCCGCACGCATGGCCTACGCCGTGCGCGCAGACGATAAAACCGCACTGGCCGCGATCTATCGCGAAGTGCTTGAAGACAAGGCGACCCGCACGCCTGCACGCCACTTCCTGCTCGGGCAACTGGCCGAGTTGAACGAGGACTACGCCAAGGCGGCCGATTGGTACGGCACGATTCCGCTCGATGACCAGCGCTGGTTCGACGCGCAGTCGCGCCTGTCAGTTACGCTGGACCAGGCCGGCAAGATCGATGATGCGCTGGAAACCGCACGTCGGCTGCAATCGGAAGCCGGGCTGGACAACGAAGCGGTCGGCAAGGCTTACCTGCTTGAAGCGGATATCTTCAAAAAGCACGGGCGCGATGCAGATGCACGCGCCGTTTATGATCGTGCGCTCAGCTATCTTCCCGACGACACGCGGCTGCTCTACTCGCGCGCTTTGCTGGCCGCATCGAGCGGAGACGTGAAAGTGGCAGAAACCGATCTGCGCAATGTGATCGAACAGGAACCTGAAAACGCCGCTGCCTTGAATGCGCTGGGCTACACGCTGGCTGATCGGACGCCGCGCCTCAAGGAAGCGCTGGAGCTGATCGAGCAGGCTTACGCGTTGTCGCCCGACGAGCCGTCAATCATCGACAGCATGGGCTGGGTGCAATTCCGTCTCGGTCGCAAGGAGGAAGCCGTTGCCACGCTGAAGCGCGCCTACGACAAGTTCCCCGATCCCGAAGTGGCCGCGCATTACGCCGAGGCGCTGTGGGCAACCGGTCGGCGTGACATGGCCAACAAGGTGTTGTCTGACGCGATGCGCGCGGCACCCGACAACGCCTTGTTGCTGGATGCCAGAAAGCGGCTGAAACCGTGATGCGCTGGCTCGGTGCGACAGCGCTCGTGACGTGTGTGCTGATGTTGACCGCGTGCGCGCCACAACGGCTGCGTCCGGATGCGGCTGGGCTTGATGAGCAAGGTCGCCGCGAGGCGTCGCTCGCACCGATATCGAACTGGGAGCTGGTCGGTCGTCTGGGTGTTTCCGATGGCCGCGACAGCGGCAGCGGCAGTTTGACCTGGTCGCAGCAAGGTGAGGCCTATCGCTTCGAGTTGCATGCGCCCGTCACTGGCAAGACCTGGTTGCTGACTGGCGACGTCAGCCACGCTGAATTACAGGGGCTGCGCGACACGACGGTCGAAGGAAGCGATGCTGCCAGTCTGCTGCGGCGCGAGCTTGGTTGGCGTGTTCCCGTCGCCGAATTGGCTTGGTGGGCGCGTGGCATGCGAGCGCCTGGCAAGTCCGAACTCCGCTTGCGGCCAGATGGGCTGCCGGCGCGCATCGTGCAGGCCGGTTGGCAGGTGGATTTCCTCGACTACGATGAAACCCGGCAGCCGCCGTTGCCGCGCAAGCTGTTCGCCGAAAGCGGCAACTACAAGGTGCGACTGGCGATACGGCGCTGGCAACAGCCGTGAACGACGGCGAATGGAGCCATTGGCCGGCACCGGCCAAGCTCAACCTGTTCCTGCATATTACCGGCCGTCGCGAAGACGGCTACCACACGCTGCAAACCGTATTCCAGTTACTCGACTGGGGTGATCGCATCCGCCTGCGCCTGCGCACGGACGACCGCATCGTGCGTCACGATGACGTCCCCGGAATTGTGGCGGACGACGACCTGTGCATCCGCGCGGCAAGCCTTTTACAACGGGAAATTGCCGGTAGTCGCGGTGCAGACATCGGTCTCGCCAAACAGATTCCAATCGGCGGCGGCTTGGGCGGCGGCAGTTCTAACGCCGCCAGCGTGCTGCTTGCGCTGAATGAGTTGTGGTCTGCCGGGTTGGATGTCGATTCGCTGGCCGAACTGGGCCTGCAACTGGGCGCGGACGTGCCGGTGTTCATTCGCGGCCACTCCGCATTCGCCGAAGGCATCGGCGAAAAGCTCACCGCCATCGAATTGCCGGAGCAGTGGTACCTGGTCGTCGACCCCGGCGTACATGCGCCAACGGCGTCACTATTTCACTCATCTGAATTGACACGCGACAGCCCAGCCACGACAATTCTGCGGTTCCTCGCCGGGGAAATTACCTGCAATGCGTTCCAGACGCTGGTCAGGCGACAGTATCCGGCGGTTGAGCGCGCGCTGGCCTGGCTTGAACAATGGGGCGATGCGCGCTTGAGTGGTTCTGGCGCATCGGTGTTCCTGCCGTTGCGTGATGCCGATCAGGGAAACAAATTATTGGCCGAGCTGCCTGCGGACATGCGTGCGGTCGTTGCGCGCGGCGTCAATCGTTCGCCGCTGATCGATGCGGTGGCCGGCTGGCGCCAAACGGGAAAAACCGGTTTCTGTTGGGACGTCGCCAAGCGGTAAGGCACCGGGTTTTGATCCCGGCATTCGCAGGTTCGAATCCTGCCGTCCCAGCCACTTGATCCAGATGGGCGAGGGCGATCACGGCGCGCATTGAAGCGCTGCATCGTCCCCGAATCCAGCAACACCTCTGCTTCGCCAAAAGGGCATCCCGCCGTGAATAGCAAGACCGACATCGGCAACATCCTGGTCTTCACCGGCAATGCCAATCGACCGCTGGCGTCGTCGATTTGCGAGGACATGGGCGGGCGGCTCGGCAAGGCCCAGGTCGGTCGCTTCAGCGACGGCGAAGTGCAGGTCGAGATCGAGGAAAACGTCCGTAACCAGAACGTTTTCGTGATCCAGCCAACTTCCGTCCCGACGGCGGACAACTTCATGGAGTTGCTGGTGCTGATCGACGCGCTCAAGCGCGCATCGGCATCGCATGTAACGGCAGTCATTCCGTATTTCGGCTACGCCCGTCAGGATCGACGGATGCGCTCGGCGCGCGTGCCGATCACGGCGAAAGTCGCCGCCAAGATGATCAGCGCGGTCGGCACCGACCATGTGCTGACGGTGGATCTGCACTCGGACCAGATCCAGGGATTCTTCGATATTCCGCTCGATAACGTTTATTCGTCACCGGTGTTGCTGGCCGATATCTGGCGCAAGTACGGGCGCGACAATCCGATTGTGGTATCCCCCGATGTTGGCGGCGTAGTGCGCGCGCGGGCAATTGCCAAGCGCCTTGATGATGCTGATCTGGCGATCATCGACAAGCGTCGACCGCGCGCGAACGAATCGACGGTGATGAACATCATCGGCGACGTGGGCGGCAAGGTCTGCGTGCTGGTCGACGACATCGTCGATACTGCAGGCACCTTGTGCGCAGCGGCGGAAGCGTTGAAGAAAGAGGGCGCAGCGAAAGTGGTCGCCTATTGCACGCATCCGGTGCTGTCAGGGCCGGCGATCAACAACATCAGTGCGTCGCAGCTCGACGAACTGGTCGTCACCGACACCATTCCACTGTCCGATGCTGGTGCCGCGTGCCCGAAAATTCGGGCGCTGTCGGTGTCGCAGTTGCTCGCCGAAACGATGCGTCGCATCGCGTTCGGTGAATCGGTCAGCGAGCTTTACGTCGACTGACACGAAATTTTTTCATCGCTTCCCTGGTCGCGAGGAAGCGTCAACCCGCCACGGCATCATCGTGGCAACAACTGAAAGGCAACAAGCAATGGCAAAGTCACATGAACTAGCGGTCCAGCTTCGCAAGGACGAGGGGAAGGGTGCGAGCCGCCGCCTGCGTCGCGCGAAGCGGGTCCCGGCAATCGTATACGGCGGTGAACTGGCACCGGTCAGCATCGACATGGATCACAAGGACGTGTTTTTCGCGTCTGAGCATGAGTGGTTCTACTCGGCGATCCTCGATTTGAATCTTGACGGCGACGTGCAGCAAGTGCTGCTGCGCGACATGCAGCGTCATCCGTACAAGCAGCAGATCCTGCACCTTGATTTCATGCGCATCACCGCCGGGCAGGAAATCCGCGTCCGCATTCCGGTGCATTTCCTGAACCAGGACGAATCGCCGGCCGGCAAGACCAGCAACGTCGTCATCACCCACGAGATGACCGAGGTGGAAGTCACCTGCTTGCCGAAGAACCTGCCCGAGTTCATCGAGCTTGATCTTGCGAAGATGGAGGTTGGCGACACCGTGCATTTGTCCCAACTGAAACTGCCGGATGGCGTTGCAATCCCGGCGCTGAAATTTGGCGAAGACCACGACAGCGCGGTCGCTGTTGCCCGTTTCGCGAAGGAAGAACTCGAAGAGGTCGAAACCGACGAAGCCGATGTCGACGCGGTCGAAGGCGAGGCAGCGGAGTCGGGCGAAGACGATTCCGAGAGCTAAGTATCGCGCGAGGGATGTTCTGAGCAAGTAGGCGCAGATGTCATGATGTCAGAAAGATTCTTCGGGTGGCGCGCGTGGCGCAGTGCAGGCTGGCCGCCTGGACAAGCCGCGAGCGACGGCCGGAGGGACTTTCTGGCATCACCCCGTCAATGCAATGAATCGGTTGGGGCAGCAATGTCTGCGCGCAGTTCCGCGTTGCGACGGCTCAGCAGACGGCCAGTCTGCCATCGCCGCCGCGCCTTGATCTGCGCGCAGACGTTGCGGTGACATCTGTGCCTACTTGTTCAGAGCATCCCTAGTGGCGGGATTGCGACTGCTGGTCGGACTCGGCAATCCCGGGGCCGACTACTCCAGAACCCGGCACAACGTCGGGTTCTGGTTTATTGATGCCCTGGCACAGCGCGAAGGTGCGCGCTGGGGCTACGAAGCCAAGCTGCACGGCGAAGCTGCGAAAGTGTTCATCGCCGACCAGCCACTTTGGTTGCTCAAGCCGTCGACCTTCATGAACAAGAGCGGCCTGTCGGTGACGGCAGCGCTGCGCTACTACAAGATCGAGCCTGAAGAGGCGATGTTGGTCCATGACGAACTCGACTTGCCGCCTGGCACAGCGCGCTTCAAGTTCGATGGCGGGCACGGTGGCCAGAATGGATTGCGTGACACGATGGAGCATCTCGGCCATGGTCGCTTCCATCGTCTGCGCATTGGAATCGGTCATCCCGGCAGCAAGGATCGGGTAACACCCTGGGTGCTTGGACGAGCATCGATAAGTGACGAGAACGCGATCATCGACTCCATCGCGCGCGCCAGCGACGCATTGCCACTGGCGGTTGCCGGACAGTTCGAGCGCGCCATGAGCCAACTCCATACGCTTGCAACATAACCGGGTTTTGCGCCACCGCGCGAACCAACCAAAGGAACACGATGGGTATCAAATGCGGCATCGTCGGCTTGCCGAACGTCGGTAAATCGACTCTCTTCAATGCACTGACCAAGGCCGGTATCCCGGCTGCGAATTTCCCGTTCTGCACGATTGATCCGAACGTGGGCATCGTTCCCGTGCCGGACTTGCGGCTGCAGGAACTGGCGGCCATCGTCAAGCCGCAGAAGATCATTCCCACCGCGTTCGAATTCGTCGACATCGCCGGACTGGTCGCTGGGGCTTCGAAAGGCGAAGGACTGGGCAACAAATTCCTTGCCCACATCCGCGAGGTCGATGCGATCGCGCACGTGGTTCGCTGTTTCGAGGACACCGATATCGTCCACGTGGCCGGCAAGATCGACCCGATTTCCGATATCGACACCATCGACACCGAACTGGCATTGGCCGATCTCGACTCGGTCGAGAAAGCACTCAATCGTGCGGAGCGTGCCGCCAAGGCGAACGACAAGGAGGCGATGGCGCGGCGCGGGCCGTTGCAGAAGCTCGCTGACGCTCTCAATGCCGGCAAGCCCGCACGAACTGCGGGCCTGGATGACGACGAGAAGGCGACGATCCGTGATCTATTCCTGCTGACGCTGAAACCGCTGATGTACATTGCCAACGTCAAGGAAGATGGCTTCGAGAACAACCCGTTTCTCGACGCCGTGTGCGAGCGCGCAGCAATCGAAGGCGCGCAAGTCGTCCCCGTGTGCGCCGCAATCGAGGAAGAACTGTCGGAACTGGACGATGCCGATCGCGACGAGTTCCTGCGCGACCTTGGTCTTGACGAGCCGGGTCTGGACCGTGTGATCCGCGCCGGCTACACCTTGCTGGGTATGCAGACTTATTTCACGGCAGGCGTGAAGGAAGTGCGTGCATGGACGGTACGCAAGGGCTCCACCGCGCCACAGGCGGCCGGCGTGATCCACACCGATTTCGAGCGCGGCTTCATTCGTGCCGAGACAATTGGCTACGACGATTTCATCAAGTTCAAAGGTGAGTCCGGTGCTCGCGAGGCCGGCAAGTTGCGCAAGGAAGGCAAGGAGTACATCGTCAAGGAAGGCGACGTGCTGCACTTCCTTTTCAACGTCTGAGGCACTGTCATGGGCCGGTCAAAAACGCGAAATCAGCCTGCGCTTCCTGGCCTAGCCGACCGATGTCAATTTCGGTGGCAAGGTCCACGGGGGTACTGTAATACGCTGGATCGACCAAGCCGGATACGCGGCGGCAGTCGGCTGGAGTGGTCAGTATTGCGTGACCGTTGCGGTTGGCGGCATTCGCTTCCTGCAACCAGTATTGATCGGCGACTTGGTCAGCGTCACTGCGACATTGATCCGCACTGGAACCTCCAGCCTGAACGTTGCGGTCGACGTGATGTCGCGGAATTTGCAGACCAGCGAAGAAAAATTGACCACGCATTGCGTAATCGTCTTCGTCGCCGTCGATCCCGACAGCGGCACGCCGGTTGCTGTGCCGGAATGGAAACAAGTCGCCGAGCGTGATCGCGAACTGGCCGCTTATGCGTTGCGGATCAAGGAGCTATCGACGCACGTCGATGTCGAGGCAGCACGGTATCTGCCAGCACGAGCGGTCGCAGTGGCAAGGAAACCGGCAAGCTGACGATCATGGCGGCGGCGTGATTTCGACGCCGTTAGCGGCAAGTTCTTGACAGGAGCCGTCCCGGAACTGAGAATGCGCGGCTCCGTGCGGTGATGCGTTCGGGCGATCACGCGACGCGCAAGCGGCGCGGCCCGAAGGGCGGAGGGCAGGACTGCCCGACGTCTTCCACCTCCCGTACTACAGGATCCAAGGCTGCACCCAAAAATTTGGAGGGATACCCAAGCGGCCAACGGGGGCAGACTGTAAATCTGCTGGTTAACGCCTTCGGTGGTTCGAATCCACCTCCCTCCACCACGTTGTCGGTTGTACGAATAAAAAATTTTCCGCACCGGGCGGGAGTAGTTCAATGGTAGAACATCAGTTTTCCAAACTGATTACGAGGGTTCGATTCCCTTCTCCCGCTCCAAAGCTCCAAGCGGCATTGGAGTAGAGGAAGGTCTTATTTAACTGAATAGTCCGGCATGGATGCCGGTCTGAAGTTCGCCGTCAGGGAAGGCGGCTGAAGTACAAGGCTCACGTAGCTCAGTCGGTAGAGCACTTCCTTGGTAAGGAAGAGGTCGATGGTTCGATTCCATTCGTGAGCACCAGTCACCGCAGCCCTTGGCGCGGCGTTTCACCCACCAGTATCCCACTTCATCCTTTCATTCAAAACTAGACAGCAAGGTCCAATCCCATGGCTAAGAGCAAATTCGAGCGCACCAAGCCGCATGTGAACGTCGGCACGATCGGTCACGTTGACCATGGCAAGACGACGCTGACGGCGGCGCTGACAAAGATCGGCGCAGAACGTTTCGGCGGCGAGTTCAAGGCGTATGACCAGATCGACGCCGCACCTGAAGAAAAGGCGCGCGGCATCACGATCTCTACCGCCCACGTGGAATACGAATCGGCGAATCGCCACTACGCGCACGTCGATTGCCCCGGCCATGCCGACTACGTGAAGAACATGATCACCGGCGCTGCCCAGATGGACGGCGCGATTCTGGTCTGTTCGGCGGCTGACGGCCCGATGCCTCAGACCCGCGAGCACATCCTGCTGGCCCGCCAGGTCGGCGTTCCGTACGTGGTCGTGTTCCTGAACAAGGCCGACATGGTCGACGACGAAGAATTGCTCGAACTGGTCGATATGGAGGTACGCGAACTGCTCAGCAAGTACGAGTTTCCGGGCGACGACACTCCGATCATCAGGGGTTCCGCACTGAAGGCGCTGGAAGGCGACCAGAGCGAAATCGGCGTGCCATCCATCCTCAAGCTGGTCGAGGCGCTGGACACCTGGATCCCGACGCCAGAGCGCGACATCGAGAAGTCGTTCCTGATGCCGGTCGAGGACGTGTTCTCGATCTCGGGTCGCGGAACCGTGGTCACCGGTCGTATCGAGCGCGGCATCATCAAGGTTGGTGAGGAAATCGAGATCGTCGGCATCCGTCCGACCGTCAAGACCACCGTCACCGGCGTTGAAATGTTCCGCAAGCTGCTTGAGCGTGGTGAGGCAGGCGACAACGCCGGCCTGCTGCTGCGCGGCACCAAGCGCGAAGACGTCGAGCGCGGCCAGGTCCTCGCCAAGCCGGGTTCGATCACGCCCCACACCACCTTCGAAGCTGAAGTCTATGTGCTGAGCAAGGACGAAGGCGGCCGCCACACGCCATTCTTCAAAGGCTATCGCCCGCAGTTCTACTTCCGGACCACCGACGTTACCGGCGCTTGCGAATTGCCGGAAGGCGTTGAAATGGTGATGCCTGGCGACAACGTGCAGATGGTGGTCACCCTGATCGCACCGATTGCCATGGACGAAGGCCTGCGCTTTGCGATCCGCGAAGGCGGTCGTACTGTCGGCGCCGGCGTGGTTGCCAAGATCCTCAAGTAATCGGCATAGGCGACCAACTGCAACGGCGTCGTTCGCGACGCCGTGATACAGGACGCAAGGATTGGTTCGCCACTCCGCAGCAAAGGGTGAATGGGCGGGAATCTGCTCTTCACCCTTTACCGTTTTCACCGGTCGGGTAGCGATTGCCGATTGCCCGTCTATTCCATACGCCAGTAGCTCAATTGGCAGAGCAGCGGTCTCCAAAACCGCAGGTTGGGGGTTCAAGTCCCTCCTGGCGTGCCATTCAGATCACCGCGGACCGCTGGGTCCGGCAATGGGAAGCATGAACGCTAAAGTCGAACGTACAAGTGGAATGGGGGCGGCTGACTACGCGCAACTGGCGCTCGCCCTGTTGTTGGTCGTTGGCGGCATCGTCGCCTACTACTACTTCAGCAGCTGGTCGCCATTGATGCGTGGCAGCATGATGACCGCAGTTGTTGTGGTGGCCTTGATCGTCTTCGCGTTTACCGCCCCGGGCCGTTCGACCCGCGAATTTCTTGTGGAGTCGCAGTTCGAGCTGCGCAAGGTGGTCTGGCCGAGTCGCGAGACGACGCTGCGCACCACCGGCGTCGTCATCGTGGTGGTCATCATCCTGAGCCTGCTGCTCGGCCTGATCGACGTCATCCTCAAATGGGCGGTGCTCGATCATCTGCTCAAGCTCGGACAATAAGGAGTCTTTGATGGCCAAGCGTTGGTATGTTGTCCACGCCTATTCGGGTTTCGAGCAATCGGTTGCGCGCGCCTTGCGCGAGCGCATCACCCGCGCCGGCATGGAGAACGCATTCGGCGAAGTGCTGGTGCCGACCGAGGAAGTGATCGAAATGCGCGGCGGCCAGAAACGCCGCAGCGAGCGCAAGTTCTTCCCCGGCTACGTGCTGGTGCAGATCGAGACTGACACCGACGGCAAGCAGATCAAGATTGACGACGAGGCCTGGCATCTGGTCAAGGAAACCTCGAAGGTTATGGGCTTCATTGGCGGTACTGCCGCACGGCCCGCACCAATCAAGGATTCCGAAGCCGACGCCATCCTGCGCCGCATCCAGGACGGCACTGACAAGCCCAAGCCGAAGGTGTTGTTCGAGCCGGGCGAACTGGTTCGCGTCACCGAGGGACCATTCAACGACTTCAACGGTACGGTCGAAGAGGTCAACTACGAAAAGAGTCGCCTGCGCGTTGCCGTGCTGATCTTTGGTCGTTCGACGCCGGTAGAGCTGGAATTTGCCCAGGTCGAAAAAGCCTGATCAGTCATCGGCCCGGCAATTGCCTGGTCGTGCAAGACCCTATATACTGAGCGGTTCGCGCCAGAGGCATTGTCTCTGGCGTGTCCGCGTTTCAAGGTTCGCAATCGGACTCGAACCACCCATGGCAACGGAAGGCAAGCAGCGAGGAGCCGTCATGGCGCTTGCACTCGCGAGGAAAATCCAATGGCAAAGAAAGTAGTCGGCTATATCAAGCTGCAGGTCAAGGCTGGACAAGCCAATCCGTCGCCGCCAGTCGGTCCGGCGCTTGGTCAGCGTGGCCTCAATATCATGGAATTCTGCAAGGCGTTCAATGCCGCCACTCAGAAGCTGGAGCCGGGCTTGCCCACTCCGGTCGTGATCACGGCCTATTCAGACCGTACCTTCACCTTCATCACCAAGAGCACACCGGCCACAGTTCTGCTCAAGAAGGCCAGTGGAGTTCAGTCCGGTTCGAAGCGCCCGAATACCGAGAAGGTGGGCAAGGTCACCCGCGCCCAGCTCGAAGAGATCGCGAAGGCGAAAGAGCCTGATCTGACAGCAGCGGATCTGGACGCCGCCGTGCGTACGATCGCTGGCAGCGCGCGCAGCATGGGTTTGACCGTGGTGGAGGGCTAAGACATGGCATTTGGAAAGCGTTACAAGGCAATCAGCGAAACCGTCACGCCAGGCAAGGCTTATGCGATCGACGAAGCGCTCAAGCTGGTGAAAGACGGTGCCAAGGCGAAGTTCGTCGAGTCGATCGACGTTTCGGTTCGGCTCGGTATTGATGCCAAGAAGTCCGACCAAGGCGTTCGTGGTTCCTCGCTGCTGCCGCATGGCACTGGTAAGGATGTCACCGTCGCCGTTTTTGTCCCGGCTGGTGAAAAGGCCGAAGCCGCCAAGGCGGCCGGTGCCGACGCGGTCGGCATGGAAGATTTGGCAGAGCGCATGCAGGCGGGCGAGCTCAACTTCGACCGCGTTATCGCGACACCGGATGCGATGCGCGTTGTCGGCAAGCTGGGCCAGTTGCTTGGTCCGCGCGGCTTGATGCCGAACCCGAAAGACGGTTCGGTCACTGCTGACGTGGTCACTGCGATCAAGAATGCAAAGGCCGGCCAGGTCAAGTTCCGCAACGACAAGGGTGGCATCATCCATGCCACGATCGGCAAGGCCAGCTTTGAAGCGAGCGCGCTGAAAGACAACCTCAACATGCTGCTGGCCGATCTCGTTCGCGCCAAGCCGGCGGTTGCCAAGGGCGTCTATCTTCAGAAAGTTTCGCTGTCGAGCACGATGGGCGTCGGCGTAGTCGTCGACCAATCCTCGCTCGCATCCTGATTCATCCGCTGCGTCGGCATTCCCGGCGCGGCAAAAAATTTTGGGGGCATCGCGTTGGCCAGTTGGCCATTGCGACGCCGTCAAAGACCGCAGGCGGTAACGCTGTGATCGCGCCGGAAGGCAGGAGCCCCAAGGCAGGGAATGTCCGCACGATCATCGCCGCACCTTAATTCACCAGCCCGCGTAGATGGTGCAGCCCGATCAGGTTTACCTGGAACGGCCACCGATTCGGTTCCGCAAGGAACCACGAAGTCGCAAGGAATGCGAGTTCGCAACTGATGTCAGGAATGTATCGGCGCGGAGCGCGATGCATCCTCCGGAGAAAGCAATGGCGCTCAATCTTGCGCAAAAGAAAGAGGTCGTTGCCGAACTGGCGAACGTTGCTGCCAAGGCACATTCCCTGGTGGCGGCCGAGTACGCTGGTCTTACCGTGTCGCAGTTCACTGACCTGCGAAAGAAGGCCCGACAGGGCGGAGTATTCCTGAAGGTCGCGAAGAACACACTGGTGTCTCGCGCCGTCGAGGGTACTGACTACGTGAACGTGAAGGATACGCTCACTGGCCCGCTGCTATATGCCTTCTCACTGGAAGACCCGGGTGCTGCCGGCCGTCTCATCAAGGCTTTCGCCAAAGGCAACGACAAGCTCAAGCCAATGCTGGTTTCCATCGGCGGCAAGTCCTATCCGGGCTCGCATGTCGATGTACTGGCGTCCCTGCCGACGCGCGAACAGGCCCTGAGCATGTTCCTTAGCGTCCTCGTCCAGCCGGCCACCATGTTGGTGCGCTTGTTGTCCGAGCCGGCATCGCAGGTTGCTCGTGTAACCAATGCGGTGGCCCAGACCAAGCAGGCGGCTTAAGCACTCGCCAATCGGTATCAATCAACCAATCAGCCGTTTTCAGGAGTCAATCATGTCCCTTAGCAATGAAGAAATCATCGACGCAATCTCCGGCAAAACCCTCATCGAGGTGATGGAGCTGGTCAAGGCGATGGAAGAGAAGTTCGGCGTTTCCGCCGCTGCCCCGGTCGCCGCTGCTGCTGGACCGGCTGCTGCTGCTGCCGCCCCGGCCGAAGAGCAGACCGAGTTCAACGTCATCCTTGCCGCTGTCGGCGACAAGAAGGTTGAAGTCATCAAGGTAGTCCGCGCCATTACCGGTCTGGGTCTCAAGGAAGCCAAGGATCTGGTCGAAGCCGCGCCGAAGGAAGTCAAGGAAGCGGTCAGCAAGGACGACGCTGCAAAGTTCAAGAAGGAACTGGAAACCGCCGGTGCGACCGTCGAAGTGAAATAAGCGGCGTTCTTGCGCCGTTTATTCAAGCATTGACCACGGCCTGGGGACGCGAGTCCCCGGGCTTTGGCCGTTACAACGGGCCGTCGGCGACATGAACGGTTCGCATCGCAGTCGGCAATCGCAAGGGGCGTCGCGTTATCGCGCTGCCGTTTTCGATTTTCGATTTTCCCTGAAGTTTTTCCTTTCGCTGGCGCCTTCGCGTTGGCACGCAATTTCCGAGGCGGTATCCCACCATGACCTACTCGTTCACTGAGAAGAAGCGAATCCGCAAGGACTTCGGCAAGCGCCCGCCGGTGCTTGACGTGCCTTTCCTGTTGGCCATCCAGGTCGATTCCTACAAGGAATTCCTGCAGGACGACATTGCCCCGGCCAATCGTGAGCCGCAAGGCCTGCATGCCGCACTGAAGTCGGTATTCCCGATCTCCAGCTACTCCGGTAGTGCGACGCTTGAGTACGTCAACTATCGCCTCGGCGAGCCGGCTTTCGACGAACGCGAGTGCCGCTCGCGCGGCATGAGCTACGGTGCGCCGTTGCGCGTCACCGTGCGCCTGGTCATCTACGACCGCGAGTCGTCGACCAAGGCGATCAAGTACGTCAAGGAGCAGGAGGTCTACATGGGCGAACTGCCCCTGATGACCGACACCGGCACCTTTATCGTCAACGGTACCGAGCGTGTCATCGTCTCGCAGTTGCATCGCTCGCCGGGCGTGTTCTTCGATCACGATCGTGGCAAGACGCACAGCTCGGGCAAGCTGCTTTATTCCGCTCGCGTGATTCCTTATCGTGGCTCGTGGCTGGACTTCGAGTTCGACCCCAAGGATGCGCTGTTCACCCGCATCGACCGTCGTCGCAAGTTGGCGGTGACGATCCTGCTGCGCGCGCTGGGTTACAACAATGAAGAGATGCTCGACATCTTCTTCGAGCACAACATCTTCACGCTGGGCAAGAAGGACGCCGCCGAACTCGAGCTGGTGGCCGAGCGCCTGCGTGGCGAAACGCTGAACTTCGATTTGAAGGTTGGCGATGAAGTCATCGTCGAGACCGGCAAGCGCATCACGGCGCGCCATGTGCGTCGTCTGGAAACTGCCGGCATCACCCAGCTTGAAGTGCCGGACGAGTATCTGGTCGGTCGCATCCTTTCGCACGACGTTCCCGACAAGAAGAGCGGCGAACTGCTGGCGACAGCGAACGACGAAATCACCGAAGAGCATCTCGAAGCGTTCCGCAAGGCCGGCATCGAGAAGATCGCGACCTTGTGGGTCAATGATCTTGATCGTGGCGACTACATTTCGCGCACGCTGCGGATTGATCCGTCGCGCACGCCGCTCGAAGCCCTCGTTGAAATCTACCGGATGATGCGTCCAGGTGAGCCGCCGACCAAGGAAGCCGCGCAAAACCTGTTCCAGAATCTGTTCTTCTCGCCCGAGCGCTACGATCTTGATCGCGTAGGTCGGATGAAATTCAACCGACGCGTCGGCCGCAAGGACGACGTCGGCCCGGGCGTGCTTTACGACTCGCGCTACTTCGGCGACCGCAACGACGAGAATTCCAAGTCCACGTTCGCGCAGATGGGCGAAGGCTCGGACATCCTCGACGTGCTCAAGGTGCTGATCGAGATTCGCAACGGTCGTGGCCAGGTCGATGACATCGATCACCTCGGCAACCGTCGCGTGCGTTCCGTTGGCGAAATGGCCGAGAACGTATTCCGCATTGGCTTGGTGCGCGTCGAGCGCGCCGTCAAGGAGCGCCTGTCGCTCGCGGAAGCCGAGGGCTTGACTCCGCAGGATCTGATCAACGCCAAGCCAGTGGCTGCCGCGATCAAGGAATTCTTCGGCTCGTCGCAGCTGTCGCAGTTCATGGATCAGAACAACCCGCTGTCGGAAGTCACCCACAAGCGCCGTGTTTCGGCACTTGGCCCGGGCGGCCTGACTCGCGAACGCGCTGGTTTTGAAGTACGCGACGTGCATCCCACCCATTACGGCCGCGTCTGCACCATCGAAACGCCGGAAGGCCCGAATATTGGTCTGATCAACTCGCTGGCCGTGTACGCACGCACCAACGAGTATGGCTTTCTGGAAACGCCGTATCGGCGCGTCGCCAACGGCAAGGTAACCGACAAGGTCGAGTACCTTTCCGCGATCGACGAAGCCGAGTACGTGGTTGCGCAGGCGAACTCGCCGCTCAACAGCAACGGCACCTTCATCGAAGACTTCGTCGCCTGCCGCAGCCGTGGTGAATCGGAACTGCGTCCGGCCAGTGAAATCAACTTCATGGACGTGTCGCCGATGCAGACCGTGTCGGTCGCGGCGGCGCTGGTTCCGTTCCTTGAGCACGATGATGCGAACCGCGCTCTGATGGGTGCGAACATGCAGCGCCAGGCCGTGCCGACGCTGCGTTCGCAAACGCCGCTGGTCGGCACCGGCATCGAACGCGCCGTGGCGCGCGATTCCGGCGTCATCACCTCGGCCAAGCGTGGCGGTTTGATCGATCAGGTTGATGCCGGTCGTATCGTCGTTCGTGCGAACGAGGACGAGATCGGCGAAAGTGATGCCGGCGTCGATATCTACACGCTGACCAAGTACACGCGTTCCAACCAAAACACCAACCTCAACCAGCGTCCGCTGGTCAATGTAGGCGACATCGTTGCTGCCGGCGACACCCTCGCCGACGGTTCGTCGACCGACTTGGGCGAGCTTGCGCTTGGCCAGAACATGCTGGTCGCGTTCATGCCGTGGAACGGCTACAACTTCGAGGACTCGATCCTGCTGTCGGAGCGGGTCGTCGAGGAAGATCGCTACACCACCATCCACATCGAGGAGCTCACCGTCCAGGCTCGCGACACCAAGCTTGGGCCGGAAGAAATCTCGGCCGATATTCCGAACGTTGGTGAGCAGGCCTTGGCCCGTCTCGACGAATCGGGCGTTGTCTACATCGGTGCGGAAGTGCAGGCCGGCGATATCCTGGTCGGCAAGGTGACGCCCAAGGGCGAAAGCCAACTGACCCCGGAAGAAAAGCTGCTGCGCGCGATCTTTGGCGAGAAAGCCTCGGATGTGAAGGACAGCTCGCTGCGCGTGCCGCCGGGAATGGACGGCGTCGTGATCGACGTGCAGGTATTTACCCGCGATGGCATCGAGAAGGACAAGCGCGCTCGCCAGATCGAGGAAATGGAAGTCAAGCGCGTCAAGAAGGACTTCGACGACCAGTTCCGCATCCTCGAAAGCGCCATTTTCAATCGTCTGCGTACCGCGCTGATCGGCAAGGACGTCAACGGCGGCCCCGGTGCGATCAAGAAGGGCGGCACCATCGACGGCGCTTATCTCGACAGCCTGAAGAAGGACGAGTGGTTCGCGATTCGCATGAAGGACGAAGAATCGGCTGACTTCCTTGAAAAGGGACAGGAGCAGGTCAAACGTCACCGCGAAGAGTTCGATAACCGCTTCAAGGAAAAGCAGGCCAAGATCACGTCCGGTGACGACCTCGCCCCTGGCGTGCTGAAAATGGTCAAGGTCTACCTGGCCGTGAAGCGCCGCATCCAGCCAGGCGACAAGATGGCTGGCCGTCATGGCAACAAGGGCGTGGTCTCGATGATCGTTCCGGTCGAAGACATGCCGTATGCCGCGGATGGCCGTCCGGTCGACATTGTTCTTAACCCGTTGGGCGTGCCATCGCGCATGAACATCGGCCAGATCCTCGAAGTGCATCTGGGCTGGGCCGCAAAGGGCCTCGGCGAGAAGATCCAGCGCATGGTCGAAGCCAACGAGAAGGTTGCGAAGATTCGCGACTTCCTCGACCAGGTCTACAACCACGACAAGGGTACGTTCGGCCAGCGTGCTGATCTCAAGTCGTTGACCGACGCCGAGATCTATGAGTTGGCGAGCAACCTCAAGGACGGCGTGCCGATGGCGACACCGGTTTTCGACGGTGCCTACGAAAGCGAGATCAAGCAGATGCTGACTCTTGCCGACCTGCCAACGTCGGGCCAGACCACCTTGTACGACGGTCGTACCGGTGAGGCGTTTGATCGCGAAGTCACGGTGGGTTACATGCACGTGCTCAAGCTCAACCATCTGGTCGACGACAAGATGCACGCGCGTTCCACCGGTCCGTACTCGCTGGTCACCCAGCAGCCTCTCGGTGGCAAGGCGCAGTTCGGCGGACAGCGCTTCGGCGAAATGGAAGTCTGGGCACTGGAAGCGTATGGCGCTGCTTACACCTTGCAGGAAATGCTCACGGTGAAGTCCGACGACGTCGCCGGCCGCAACCAGATGTACAAGAACATCGTCGACGGCAACCACGAGATGGATGCCGGTATGCCTGAGTCGTTCAATGTGCTCGTCAAGGAAATTCGTTCCCTTGCGATCAACATGGAACTCGAAGGTTCCAAGTAAGCCTCGGCGACTGGAGAAATAGAAATGAAAGACCTGCTAAACCTGTTCAACCAGCAACGTCCGACGCTCGACTTCGACGCGATCAAGATCGCGCTGGCGTCGCCGGACCTGATCCGCTCGTGGTCGTTCGGCGAAGTCAAGAAGCCGGAGACGATCAACTACCGCACCTTCAAGCCCGAGCGTGACGGCTTGTTCTGCGCGGCCATTTTTGGTCCGATCAAGGACTACGAATGCCTGTGCGGCAAGTACAAGCGCATGAAGCATCGTGGCGTGGTCTGCGAGAAGTGCGGCACGGAAGTCACCCTTGCCAAGGTGCGCCGCGAGCGCATGGGCCACATCGATCTGGCCAGCCCGACCGCGCATATCTGGTTCCTCAAGTCTTTGCCGTCGCGCATCGGCTTGATGCTGGACATGACCCTGCGTGACATCGAGCGCATCCTCTACTTCGAAGCCTACGTGGTCGTCGAACCGGGCCTGACTTCGCTTGAGCGCAGCCAGTTGCTCAATGAAGAGCAGTACCTCCAGGCAGTCGAAGAACACGGCGACGAGTTCGACGCGCGCATGGGTGCGGAAGCGGTTTACGAACTGCTGAAATCGATCAATCTGGCCGACGAGATGGTGAAGCTGCGCGAGGAAATCGCGGCGACCAATTCGGAAACCAAATTGAAGCGTCTGTCCAAGCGCATCAAGCTGGTCGAGGCCTTCCATGATTCGGGCAATCGTCCTGAATTTATGGTGCTGACCGTGTTGCCGGTGTTGCCGCCGGACTTGCGACCGCTGGTACCGCTCGATGGTGGCCGTTTCGCGACATCGGATTTGAACGATCTGTATCGCCGCGTCATCAACCGCAACAACCGCCTGAAGCGACTGCTCGAACTCAATGCGCCCGACATCATCGTGCGCAACGAGAAGCGCATGTTGCAGGAATCGGTCGATGCACTGCTCGACAACGGTCGTCGCGGTCGCGCTATCACCGGCACCAACAAGCGTCCACTGAAGTCGCTGGCCGACATGATCAAGGGCAAGCAGGGCCGCTTCCGCCAGAACCTGCTCGGCAAGCGCGTCGACTACTCTGGTCGTTCGGTCATCGTGGTCGGCCCGACCCTGCGCCTGCATCAGTGCGGTCTTCCGAAGAAGATGGCGCTGGAGCTCTTCAAGCCTTTTATCTTCTCCAAGCTGCAAAGCCGTGGAGCCGCGACGACGATCAAGGCTGCCAAAAAGCTTGTCGAGCGTGAAAGCGCGGAAGTCTGGGACATTCTTGAAGAGGTGATCCGCGAGCATCCGGTGATGCTCAACCGCGCTCCGACCCTGCATCGTCTTGGCATCCAGGCGTTCGAGCCGGTGTTGATCGAAGGCAAGGCGATCCAGTTGCATCCGCTGGTCTGTACCGCATTCAACGCCGACTTCGACGGCGACCAGATGGCCGTGCACGTGCCGCTGTCGCTGGAAGCGCAGTTGGAAGCGCGCGCCTTGATGATGTCGACCAACAACATCCTGTCGCCCGCCAACGGTGAGCCAATCATCGTGCCGACCCAGGACGTGGTGTTAGGCCTGTACTACATGTCTCGCGCGTTGGAAAACGCGAAGGGCGAAGGCATGGTGTTTGCGAACATCGCCGAAGTGCACCGCGCCTACGACAACCGCGTCGTCGAACTGCACGCCAAGATCAAGGTGCGCCTGCGCCAGGTCGAAATCGACGAGCAGAAGGAGCGTACCGAAAAAGTCGAACTGGTCGACACGACGGTTGGCCGCGCGATTCTCGCGGAGATCCTGCCCGAAGGTTTGCCGTTCGAGCTGGCCAATATCGAGTTGACCAAGAAGGCCATCTCGCGCCTGATCAACGCCTGCTACCGTCGCCTTGGCCTCAAGGACACGGTCGTTTTCGCCGATCAGTTGATGTACACCGGATTTGCCTACGCAACTCGCGCCGGCATTTCGATCGGCATCGACGACATGAAGATTCCGGACGAGAAGAAAGCAATCCTTGAAGAAGCCGAAACCGAAGTCACCGAAATCCAGCAGCAGTATCAGTCCGGTCTGGTCACGGCTGGCGAGCGCTACAACAAGGTAGTGGATATCTGGTCGCGTACCAATGAGCGCGTCGCCCAGGCGATGATCAAGGGCATTGGTTTCGACAAGGTGACCAACGCCAAGGGTGAGAAGGTCGAGCAGAAGTCGATGAACTCGCTCTACATCATGGCCGACTCCGGCGCTCGCGGCAGCACCGCGCAGATTCGTCAGTTGGCTGGTATGCGCGGCCTGATGGCTCGCCCGGATGGCTCGATCATCGAGACGCCGATCAAGGCGAACTTCCGCGAAGGGCTCGACGTGTTGCAGTACTTCAACTCCACGCACGGTGCCCGAAAGGGTCTCGCGGATACGGCGTTGAAGACCGCGAACTCGGGTTACCTGACCCGTCGATTGGTCGACGTGGCGCAGGACGTGGTGGTTACCATCGTCGATTGCGAAACGCAGCACGGCGTCACCATGACGTCGATCGTCGAAGGCGGCGATGTCGTAGAAGCGTTGCGCGACCGCGTGCTGGGTCGTGTTACCGCTGCCGACGTGTTCGCGCCCGGCAATGATGAGGACCCGATTGTCGAGCGCGGCACTCTTCTCGACGAGCGCATCGTCGACAAGCTCGAGAAAGCCAGCGTACAGTCGGTATTGGTGCGCTCACCGATCACCTGCGAAGCGAGCTTCGGCATCTGCTCCAATTGCTATGGTCGCGACCTGGCCCGTGGACATCTGGTCAATATCGGCGAATCGGTGGGCGTAATCGCCGCGCAATCGATTGGCGAACCGGGTACCCAGTTGACCATGCGCACCTTCCACATTGGTGGTGCGGCTTCGCGTGCGGCGGCAATCGACAGCATCCAGGTCAAGACCACCGGCAACCTCAAGTTCAACAACATCAAGACGGTCCAGCACAAGGCCGGCCATCTGGTTGCGGTATCGCGTTCCGGCGAACTGTCGATCATGGACCAGCATGGTCGCGAGCGTGAGCGCTACAAGGTGCCGTACGGTGCCGTGATCGAGCAAAAAGACGGTTCGGCAGTGAAGGCCGGTCAGTTCGTGTCGAAGTGGGATCCGCATACCCATCCGATCGTTTCGGAAGTGGCGGGTGTCATCCACTTCGTCGACTTCCTCGACGGCATCACCGTGCTGGAGCAGGTCGATGACCTGACTGGCCTTGCCAGCTCGGTCGTCACCGACCCCAAGCGTCGCGGCACGATGGCCAAGGACATGCGTCCAACGGTTCGCATCCTCGACAAGAAGGGCGGTGAACTGCGCCTGCCCGGCACCGATATTCCGGCGCAGTACTTCCTGCCAGCCGGCGCGATCGTGTCATTGCAGCAGGGAGTCGAAGTGGGCGTTGGCGACATTGTCGCGCGTATCCCGCAGGAAACCTCAAAGACCCGCGACATCACCGGTGGTCTGCCGCGCGTTGCCGATCTGTTCGAAGCACGCAAGCCGAAGGAACCGGCGATCCTGGCCGAGCGTTCGGGCATCGTCAGCTTCGGCAAGGACACCAAGGGCAAGCAGCGTCTGATCATCAAGGACGCCGACGGCAACGAGCACGAGGAGCTGATTCCGAAGTGGCGCCACGTCATCGTCTTCGAAGGCGAGCACGTCGAGAAGGGCGAGACGGTTGTCGACGGCGAGCCAAGTCCGCATGACATCCTGCGCCTGCTTGGTGTCGAGCCGCTGGCTTCGTACCTGGTCAAGGAAATCCAGGACGTCTATCGTTTGCAGGGCGTCAAGATCAACGACAAGCACATCGAAGCCATCATTCGCCAGATGTTGCGCAAGGTCGAAATCAGCGATATCGGTAACAGCCGCTTCCTGCGCGGTGAGCAGATGGATCGCTTGCGCGTGCTGGAGGAAAACGCGCTCGTGGTGGCCCGTGGCGATTTGCCGGCGGAATACACGCCCGTGTTGCTGGGCATCACCAAGGCATCGCTGGCTACCGAGTCGTTCATTTCGGCGGCGTCTTTCCAGGAGACAACCCGCGTACTCACCGAGGCCGCCGTTCGCGGCACTCGCGACACGCTGCGCGGTTTGAAGGAGAACGTCATCGTCGGTCGCCTGATCCCGGCCGGTACCGGCTTGGCATATCACTCCAAGCGTCGCAGCGCCGTTGGTCAATTGACTGATTCCGAGCGTGAAGCGCTTGGGGCTGTCGCCAGCGTCGCCGAACCGGTCGCTGCTGACGGCGAAGCTGGCTAGGAAAAGCGTGACTGCCGGACGCCGAGCAGGCGTCCGGTGCCAATCGACAAGTCGCTTTTGCCTTGACGGCATTGGAAGCGACTTGTTATCATTTTCTGCTCGGTGGACCGTTCTCGGTCTGCCTATTGCTTTCATCAGGACGACAATTCGAATGGCGACAATCAACCAGCTGGTGCGCAAACCGCGCCATCCGAAAACCTACATGAGCGGCTCGCCGGCCCTCGCCAATTGCCCGCAGCGGCGTGGTGTCTGCACGCGTGTCTACACGACCACGCCGAAGAAGCCGAACTCGGCGCTGCGCAAGGTTGCCAAGGTTCGTTTGACCAACGGGTTTGAAGTCATCAGCTATATCGGAGGCGAAGGGCACAACCTGCAGGAGCATTCGGTCGTGCTGATTCGCGGCGGTCGCGTGAAGGATCTGCCGGGCGTTCGATATCACACCGTTCGCGGCAGCCTTGATGCCGCGGGCGTGACCAAGCGTCGCCAGTCGCGTTCCAAGTACGGTGCCAAGCGCCCGAAGAAAGCCTGACTACGTAGCGCAAACCCATACATCCTGCAGGCGCGTCAGCGCTTGAGTATCAAGCGGTCTTCATGACCGCATCATTGAGAAGAAAAACATGTCGCGCAAAGGCTTTACTCCCGTTCGTATAACGTTGCCCGATCCCAAGCACGGCAGCCTGGTAATCGCCCGTTTCATCAACATGGTCATGCAGAGCGGCAAGAAGTCGGTCGCCGAGAAGATCGTGTACGGCGCGCTCGACCAAATTGCGGAGAAGAACTCCGAGCCGGTCGAACTGGTCGAGAAGGCGCTCAGCAACGTTGCTCCTGCGGTCGAGGTGAAGTCGCGCCGCGTCGGTGGCGCAACCTACCAGGTGCCGGTCGAAGTCCGTTCGACCCGTCGTCAGGCGTTGGCGATGCGTTGGTTGATCGATGCGGCGCGCAAGCGCGGCGAAAATACGATGCCCCGCAAGCTGGCAGCCGAGCTGCTGGAAGCCTCGGAAAGCCGTGGTGGCGCGGTCAAGAAGCGCGAAGAAACCCATCGCATGGCAGAAGCCAACAAGGCGTTTTCGCACTATCGTTGGTAATGCGCTACATGGTCGGAGAGTGCAATCGTGGCTCGCAGTACTCCCATCGACCGTTATCGCAACTTCGGCATCATGGCCCACATCGATGCCGGCAAGACCACGACGACTGAGCGCATCCTGTTCTACACTGGCGTCAATCAACGGATCGGCGAAGTCCATGATGGTGCCGCCACCATGGATTGGATGGAACAGGAGCAGGAACGTGGCATAACGATCACGTCGGCCGCGACCACGTGCTTCTGGGAAGGGATGGATCATTCCCTCCCAAGCCACCGCCTCAACATCATTGATACCCCGGGACACGTCGACTTCACGCTTGAAGTCGAGCGCAGTCTGCGCGTACTCGACGGTGCCGTTTTTGTTCTCTGCGCCGTCAACGGGGTGCAATCGCAATCCGAATCGGTTTGGCGACAGGCCAACAAGCACCGTGTGCCGCGCATTGCCTTCGTCAACAAGATGGATCGGGTTGGTGCCGATCTTGATGCCGTCGTCGAGCAGCTGCGTGATCGTCTCGGGGCATATCCGGTCGTGCTGCAAGTACCGATCGGTAGTGAAGGCGAATTTCGTGGTGTCGTCGATCTGATCCGTCGCAAGGCGATTTACTGGGAAGCCGAATCGCAGGGAATGAAGTTTCAGTATCAGGACATTCCGGTCGAGCTTTCCCCGCGTTGCGAAGTCGCGCGTGAGCAGATGATCGAAACGATTGCCGAGTCATCCGACCTGCTGACTGATCGATACCTTGAACATGGTTCGCTTGATGACACCGACATCGTCGCAGGCTTGCGTGCCGCGACGTTGGGCGGCACCCTTATTCCGGTGCTGTGCGGCAGCGCTTTCGGGAACATTGGTGTGCAGGCTTTGCTTGATGCGGTCGTCGAATACCTTCCAGCGCCCTCCGACCGTCCGCCCGTAAGCGGGGAAACGCCAAGTGGTGTGGTCGACACCAGAAATGCCACGGACGAAGAAGCATTTGCCGCGTTGGTGTTCAAGATCATGGTCGAACCCGATGTCGGCACGCTGTCCTTCATTCGCGTCTACTCCGGCATCCTTCGCAGCGGCGACACGGTATTCAATCCCCTCAAGGCGAGCAACGAGCGCATTGGTCGATTGCTGCAGATGCATGCGAACGAACATCAGGAGCTTGATGAGGTTCACGCGGGCGATATCGCGGCCGCCGTTGGGCTTGTTTCAGTCGCGACGGGTGACACCTTGTGCGCGACGGACCACATCATCAGTCTGGAGCGCATCAGCTTTCCAGAGCCGGTCATCTCAATGGCGGTGGAGCCGAAGACGCCAGCCGACGAGGAACTGCTAGCCAAGGTACTGGCCCGTTTATCGGAGGAAGACCCTTCGCTGCGCGTGTCACTAGACCCGGAGTCCGGCCAGACCCTGGTCTCCGGAATGGGCGAGTTGCATCTCGAAATTGTGGCGGATCGCCTTTTACGCGAGTTCGAGCTTAACGCCAATCTCGGCAAGCCGAGGGTCGCTTACCGTGAAGCCATCACCCGATCAACGCGACAAGAAGGCAAATTCGAGCGCAGCGACGGCAACGTGAATCAATACGGCCATGTAGAGATAGAGCTTCAGCCACTGCCGCGCGGGTCCGGATACCGATTCGAGAATGCCGTAGAGGTGGTAACGCTACCCGCTGGTTATCTGGCCGCTGTCGAGGAAGCCGCACGCGACGCAATCGCCAGTGGTCCGATGGCGGGATACCCGATTGTCGACCTGCTGGTTCGGCTGGTGGGCGGGTCCTACGATGTCGTCAACGTCAGCGAGGCGTCCCTGCGTATCGCTACGTCGATTGCTTTTCGCGCTGCCTATTTGCAGGGCGCACCGCAATTACTTGAGCCAGTGATGAAGGTCGAAGTCGCGACACCGCCCGATTTCGTCGGCGACGTCATGGGCGACTTGAGCCGCCGCCGCGGCAACGTGTCATCCAATAGCAGCGTCGGCGTCGACGTGTTCATCAGTGCTGCCGTGCCGTTGGCAGAAATGTTCGGCTATGCAACCTCACTGCGCTCGCAGACGCAGGGTAGGGCGACATTTTCGATGGAGTTCGATCACTACGCGGCGGCCCCACCAATTCAAGGCAGCTGATCTGGATTCGACCTGGTGAACCCAAAGCGCGTAGTCTAAGGCGTTGAAAACGGTCGAACGACAACGAAAGTCCGAAATTTCCTGACAAATTGTTCGCCCGCACGAATTCTTCATGTATACTCTCGCCCCGCGCTGCTGAGTGCAGTGCGTGGCAGGCGGAGGACATGCTCCTCCACTCTCGTGAGATCGTCAGACACAGCTCTGGTTGATTTGCTCGAAAGTTGGCCCGCATCAGCAAGGTTTGAAAAGTCCCGGCTTCGGTCGTGGCGATGCAGCGTTTCAGGCGCTGCAACAAAGCGAAAAGAGGCACAGGATGTGCTTCGTGTTCGCCGGAAATGGATGCATGGTACTTGTCGGATCGCCGTTGACGGCGTGGTCGACTGCGTACTATAATTCTCTGTTCTGGCGGACCGGTTTACCGGTCCGTTTATTTTTTGGGGTTTGGCGCACGGTCGCCTCTCCCGTCGCTCTTTACATCAGGAATCAGGCAATGGCGGACCAGAAGATTCGTATCCGGCTCAAGGCGTTCGATCATCGTTTGATTGATCGCTCGGCGAGCGAGATTGTTGAGACAGCCAAGCGCACCGGTGCACAAGTGCGCGGGCCGATTCCGTTACCGACCAAGATCGAGCGTTACACGATCCTGACTTCGCCGCACGCCGACAAGGATGCGCGAGATCAATACGAAACGCGCACGCACAAACGCGTGATGGACATTGTGGACCCGAACGACAAGACCGTTGACGCGCTGATGAAGCTCGAGCTCGCGGCTGGCGTCGACGTCCAGATCAAGCTGCACTGACAGCGATCCAACCGATCGCTCCTTCCGGCCGGCATGGCGGAATCGTGAACAAACTGCTGGGCCTTCGGTAATCGGGTCGGCATGGACACAAACGTGAGAATGCAACGATGACTATCGGATTGGTAGGCCGCAAATGCGGCATGAGCCGAATCTTCACTGAAGATGGTCGCTCGGTGCCGGTGACGCTGATTGAAGCGACGCCGAACCGGGTGACGCAGGTGAAGACGGTCGAAATTGATGGCTATGACGCCATCCAGGTGACATCGGGAACCAAGCGCGCCGCGTTGATCAACAAGCCGATGGCGGGTCATTACGCCAAGGCCAAGGTCGAAGCCGGTCGCGGACTTTGGGAGTTTCGTCTGGGTTCGGACGATATAGGCAAATTCGAGACTGGTGGCGAGTTGACAGCGGAAGCCACCTTCACGGTCGGCCAGATCGTCGATGTCGCGGGCACCACCAAGGGCAAGGGTTTCCAGGGCACCATCAAGCGTTGGAATTTCGCCATGGGCGATGCCACCCACGGTAACTCGCTGTCGCATCGTTCGCCGGGTTCAATCGGCCAGCGCCAGACGCCAGGCCGCGTTTTCCCCGGCAAAAAGATGTCCGGTCACATGGGTAACGTGCGTCGCTCGGCGATGAACCTCGAAGTCGTGCAGATCGATACCGAGCGTCACCTGATCGCGATCAAGGGCTCGGTGCCGGGTGCTCCCGGTGGCCACGTCATCATCAAGCCCGCAGCAAAGGGTTAAGGAGATCGCCATGGAACTTATTGTGATTGGTGCCAAGCCCATGTCGGTCTCAGACGGCGTGTTCGGCCAGGATTTCCGCTCCGACCTTGTCCATCAGGTTGTTGTGTCTTATCGCAACGCGGGTCGCAGCGGGACGAAGGCGCAGAAGACGCGCTCGGAAGTCCGCGGCACGACCAAGAAGTCAAAGAATCAGAAGGGCGGCGGTGCCCGCCACGGTGCGTTGACCGCACCGATCTTCGTCGGTGGTGGTCGCGCATTCGCAGCCAAGCCGCGCAGCTTCGAACAGAAGATCAACCGCAAGATGTATCGCGGCGCGATGAGCTCGATTCTTTCCGAACTGGTCCGCCAGGGTCGCCTTCGCGTCGTCGAGTCGTTTGGCATAGATGCGCCGAAGACCTCGGGCCTGGTCAGCAAGCTGGCCGAGATGGAAACGTCGGGCCGTACGTTGCTGGTTGCCGAAAGCGCGCCGGCCGAGTTGTTCCTCGCCGCACGCAACATTCCCTACGTCAATGTGGTCGACGTGGCGGCGATGGATCCGGTCAGCCTGGTTGGCGCCGATCACGTGCTGATGACGGTCGAATCGGTCAAGCGCATCGAGGAGTGGCTGGCATGATGAACGAGAATTTGTATAGCGTCCTCCGCGCAGCGCTGGTATCTGAAAAGACGGCGCGCGTTCAGGGCAACGATCAATATGTGTTCGAGATTTCCCGCGAGGCCACCAAGGCCCATGTGAAAGCGGCAGTCGAGAAACTTTTCAATGTCCAGGTCCTCACCGTCAACACCTTGTGCGTCAAAGGCAAGGGCAAGGCGTTCAAGGGCCGCCAGGGCGTTCGCAGTGGCAAGCGCAAGGCCTATGTTCGCCTGCGCGAAGGCCAGACCATCGATGTGATGGCAAAGGCCTGAGGACCAATCCATGCTGATCAAACTCAAGCCAACATCGCCGGGACGGCGCTCCACAGTACGGGTGTTTACTCCCGGCCTGCACAAGGGCGACCCGTACGCGCCGTTGGTCGAAGCACAATCCAAGACCGGTGGTCGAAACCATTACGGTCGCATCACCACCCGTCACACCGGTGGTGGTTCCAAGCAGCACTACCGCATTATCGATTTCAAGCGCGACAAGGAAGCCATTCCGGCTCGGGTCGAGCGCATCGAATACGATCCGAACCGCACCGCGCATATCGCATTGATGTGCTATGCCGATGGCGTGCGTCGCTACATCATTGCGCCGAAGGGCGTGGCGGTTGGCGACCAGCTGATGTCGGGCCGCGAAGCGCCGATCAAGGCTGGCAACGCATTGCCGCTGCGTAACATTCCGGTCGGTTCAACCGTGCATTGCATCGAGATGAAGCCAGGCAAGGGAGCGCAGATCGCCCGCAGCGCCGGCGCTTCGGCGCAGCTGGTTGCACGCGAACATGGTTACGCCACGTTGCGCCTTCGCTCTGGCGAGATGCGCAAGGTGCCGGCCGAGTGTTTCGCCACCATCGGCGAAGTGGGCAATTCCGAGCATAACCTCGAGAAGCTGGGCAAGGCTGGCGCATCGCGTTGGCGTGGCAAGCGTCCGACGGTGCGTGGCGCAGCAATGAACCCGGTCGACCATCCGCATGGCGGTGGTGAAGGCCGTTCCGGTCAAGGTAATCCGCATCCGGTGTCCCCGTGGGGCCAGCCGAGCAAGGGTTTCAAGACTCGCAAGAACAAGCGCACGACGAAGTTCATCGTTCGCGATCGCAGGGGTTGAGGAAGGTATGGCTCGTTCTTTGAAGAAAGGCCCGTTCATCGATCACCACCTTCTGAAGAAGGTCGAGGTCGCTGCGGCCGCAAACAACAAGCGCCCGATCAAGACGTGGTCGCGTCGCTCGATGATTTCGCCGGAGATGGTGGGCCTGACCCTCGCCATCCATAACGGTCGCCTGCACGTGCCCGTGCTGGTGAACGAAAACATGGTCGGCCACAAGCTCGGCGAATTTGCTGTCACGCGAACCTTCAAGGGTCACGTGGCAGACAAGAAAACCGACGCCAAGAAGCGCTAAGAGGGCATGACCATGGAAGCCAAAGCAATTTTGCGCACCGCGCGCATTTCCCCGCAGAAAGTTCGGCTGGTTGCCGACCAGGTGCGTGGTATGCCAGTCGGGCGCGCAACGAACCTGTTGCAGTTCAGCGACAAGAAGGCGGCCGGTCTTATCAAGAAGGTCCTGCTGTCGGCGGTTGCCAACGCAGAGAACAATCTCGGCGCGGACGTGGACGAACTCAAAGTCGCCCGCATCTTTGTCGACGAGGGTCCGATCCTCAAGCGCATGCATGCGCGCGCCAAGGGTCGGGGTTCACGCATTTCCAAGCGCACCAGCCACATCACTGTGGTTGTCGGCGAATAATTCGGATCAGGACGGCATACGATGGGTCATAAAGTACATCCCACCGGCATTCGGCTCGGAATCTCCAAGGACTGGAATTCGAAGTGGTATGCAGGCAAAGGCGATTTCGCTGGTTACCTCGCGGCGGATCTCAAAGTTCGCGAGCTGCTTCGCAAGAAGCTCGCCCAGGCTGGCATCTCGAAAATCCTGATCGAGCGTCCGGCCAAGACGGCGCGTATCACCATTCACTCGGCGCGTCCGGGCGTGGTGATCGGCAAGAAGGGCGAAGACATCGAGAAGCTGCGTAAGGAAGTCTCGAAGATGATGGGCGTACCTGCCCACATCAACGTGAACGAAGTGCGTAAACCCGAGCTCGACGCCCAGTTGGTCGCCGAATCGATCGCCCAGCAGTTGGAGCGCCGCATCATGTTCCGGCGCGCCATGAAGCGCTCGGTGCAGAACGCGATGCGCATCGGCGCACTCGGCATCAAGGTGAACATCGCGGGTCGCTTGAATGGTGCGGAGATCGCACGTTCGGAGTGGTATCGCGAAGGTCGCGTGCCACTGCACACGCTGCGCGCAGATATCGATTATGGATTTGCGGAAGCCCAAACCACCTACGGAATCATCGGAATCAAGGTCTGGATTTACAAGGGCGAAGTGTTTGATTTCGCCGCGCTGAGCCAGGAAACCAAGTCCGATGGAAATGAAGATCGTGGCAATCAGCGTCGCGCTGCGAAGTAAGGAATAACGAGCTATGTTGCAACCCAAACGCACCAAGTATCGCAAGGTCCAGAAAGGCCGCAACAGCGGGCTCACCTACGTCGCGACCAAGGTCAGCTTCGGCGAGTACGGCCTGAAGGCGACCACGCATGGCCGCCTGACCGCGCGCCAGATTGAAGCTGCGCGTCGCTGCATCACTCGATTTGTGAAGCGCGGTGGCAAGTTGTGGATCCGCGTTTTCCCGGACAAGCCGATCACCCAGAAGCCGATCGAAGTCCGTATGGGCAACGGCAAGGGCAATGTCGAGTATTGGGTCGCGCCGATCCAGCCCGGTCGCATGTTGTACGAAATCGAGGGTGTCACCGAGATCGAAGCACGCGAGGCATTCCGCCTGGCCGCCGCCAAGCTCTCGGTGCAGACCCAGTTTGTAACCCGCACGGTGCTGTGATGGAACTTATTGATCTCCGCAAGAAGTCGGCTTCGGACTTGACCGAGCACCTGGGCGAACTCCGCCGCGAACAGTTCAATCTGCGTATGCAGAAGGGTTCCGGCCAGCTCACCCAGAGCCACCAGATTGGCCGCGTCAAACGCGAAATCGCGCAGGTGAAAACCCTGCTCGGCGCCGGACAGAAGTAAGGACTGTCATCCCATGAGCGACAAAAAAGAAACGCTGCGCACCGCCGAAGGGCGCGTGGTCAGTAACAAGATGCTGAAGACGGTGACGGTCCTGCTGGAGCGTCAGGTACAGCATCCGCTGTACGGCAAGATCATTCGCCGTTCGACCAAGGTGCACGCGCACGATGAAGCAGGTGACTGTCGCGAAGGCGACGTCGTCCGCATCACCGAGTGTCGTCCAATGTCAAAAACCAAGAACTGGCGCGTCGTCGAAGTCGTGACGCGGGCAACCCAGTAAGTCCGCATTAGGAGCGATAACAATGATCCAGATGCAGACAACCCTGGCCGCAGCCGACAACAGCGGTGCCCGCGAGCTCTTTTGTATCAAGGTGCTGGGTGGCAGCAAGCGGCGCTACGCGCACATTGGCGACATCATCAAGGTGTCGATCCGCGAGGCAATTCCGCGCGGCAAGGTGAAGAAGGGCGAAGTCTACGACGCCGTCGTCGTGCGTACCCGCAAGGGTGTTCGTCGTCCAGATGGCTCGTTGATCCGTTTCGACGGCAACGCTGCCGTCCTGCTCAACAACAAGCTGGAGCCGATCGGTACGCGCATCTTCGGACCAGTCACGCGCGAACTGCGTGGCGAGAAGTTCATGAAGATCGTCTCGCTCGCGCCTGAAGTGCTGTAACAGGAATCATAGCCATGAACCGTATCCGCAAGGGTGATCAGGTCGTCGTGATCACCGGCAAAAACAAGGGTCAGCGCGGTGAAGTGATGCGCGTCGCAGGTGATCGCGCCTTCGTGCAGAACATCAACCTGATCAAGCGCCACACGAAAGCGAACCCGCAGGCCAATCAGCCTGGTGGGATCATCGAGCGTGAGGCGTCGATCGACCTTTCCAATATCCAGTTATTCAACGCTGCCAGCGGCAAGGGCGAACGCGTCGGCTTCAAGACTCTTGAAGACGGTCGCAAGGTTCGCGTCTACCGCCAGAGCGGCGAAGTCGTCGACATTTGAGGAGCAAGGTCATGACACGTCTTGAAAAGCATTATCAGGAAACCGTCGTGCCGCAGCTCATGGAGCGCTTCGGCTACAAGAACGTGATGCAGGTTCCACGCCTGACCAAGATCACGCTCAACATGGGCGTCGGTGAGGCCGTTGGCAACAAGAAGATCCTCGAGAACGCGGCGGCCGAAATGGGCAAGATCGCCGGCCAGAAAGCGATCATCACCTTGTCGAAGAAGTCGATCGCCACGTTCAAGATTCGCGACAACTGGCCGATCGGCTGCAAGGTCACCTTGCGCCGCCGGACCATGTTCGAGTTCTTTGATCGTCTGGTGAACGTCTCGCTGCCGCGCGTGCGCGACTTCCGTGGCGTGTCGGCACGTTCGTTCGATGGCCGTGGCAACTTCAACATGGGCGTCAAGGAACAGATCATCTTCCCGGAGATCGAATTCGATCAGGTCGACGCAATGCGCGGCATGGACATCGCGATCACCACCAGCGCACGTACCAACGAAGAAGCGAAAGCCCTGCTTGACGGCTTCGGCTTCCCGTTCCGCACTTAATCAGGCGACGAGTTCATGGCAAAGAAATCAATGGTCAACCGCGATATCAAGCGGACCAAGCTGGTCAAGAAGTACGCCGCCACGCGCGACGCACTGAAAGAAATCATCAGCAGCCAGACCGCATCGTACGAAGAAAAGCTGGACGCATCGGAAAAGCTGCAGAAGCTTCCGCGCGACTCCAGCCCGTCTCGCCAGCGCAGTCGTTGTGCGCTGTCGGGTCGTCCGCGCGGCGTGTATCGCAAGTTTGGCCTGGGCCGCAACAAGCTTCGTGAAGCGACGATGCGCGGCGACGTGCCAGGCCTGCGCAAGGCCAGCTGGTAAGTCGTCGGATATCGGTGCCACTACAGGAATTTATTTATGAGCATGACTGATCCCATCGCCGACATGTTTACGCGCATCCGCAATGCGCAGGCATCCGGCAAGCGTTCCGTGTCAATGCCTTCGTCACGCGTGAAAGTCTCGCTGGCGGAGTTGTTGAAAGCAGAAGGCTATGTTTCTGATTTCCAGGTCAACGCGATCGAGAACAACAAGCACGTTCTGCAGATTGCGCTGAAGTATTACGACGGCAAGCCGGTCATCGAGCGCTTGCAGCGCATCAGTCGTTCCGGTCTGCGCGTGTATCGCGGCAAGACCGAACTGCCGAAGGTGCTGGGCGGCCTTGGCGTCTCCATCGTGTCCACGTCAGCCGGCATCATGACCGATGTCGAGGCGCGCAAGCAGGGTGTCGGTGGCGAAGTCATCGGCCTCGTGGCCTGATCAATCCGGGAGTTACCCATGTCACGCGTTGCAAAGAAACCAGTTGTTGTTCCCAAGGGTGTCGAGGTCAAGGCTGAAGCCGGCCTGGTCACTGTGAAGGGACCCAAGGGCACGTTGACCCAGCAATCGCTGCCGGGCGTTGATGTCGTCATCGAAGATGGCGAAATCCGCATGAGCGCGAGCAATCCGGACAATGTGAAGATGGCCGGTACCAACCGGGCGCTCATCAACAGCATGGTCATCGGTGTTACCGAAGGCTACGCACGGAAGCTTGAGCTGGTCGGCGTCGGTTACCGTGCCGCACTGCAAGGCAAGGATCTGAACTTGTCGCTGGGTTTCTCGCATCCGGTCCTGTACAAGGCACCAGAAGGTATCACCCTGGAAGTGCCGAGCCAGACTGAAATCTGGATTCGCGGTTCGGACAAGCAAAGCGTCGGTCAGGTAGCCGCGAAGATTCGCGGTTTCCGTCCGCCGGAACCGTACAAGGGCAAGGGTGTCCGCTATTCGGGCGAGAAGATCACCATCAAGGAAGCCAAGAAGGCCTAATTCGGGCACTTCAGCTTTCCGGAGCAAATCAAGTGAGCATCAAGAACAATTCCAGGTTGCGCCGCGCCAAGACGACGCGCATGCATATCCGCAAGCTCGGCGTCATGCGCCTGAGCGTGCATCGCAGCGGCAAGCATCTTTACGCGCAGTTGGTTTCGCCCAATGGCGACCAGGTGTTGGCTTCCGCGTCGACGCTGCAAAAGTCGGTCTCCGAAGGCCTCGAGGGCACCAAGAACAAGGCCGCCGCAGCGGCGGTCGGCAAGGCCATTGCCGAACGCGCCATCGAAGCCGGTGTTACCACGGTTGCTTTCGACCGTTCCGGCTTCAAGTATCACGGTCGCATCCAGGCGTTGGCTGATGCCGCGCGCGAGGCTGGCCTGAAGTTCTGATTCAAGATACATCTGACCGGCTCGCGGCGTTGGTCGCGACTCGGGCGTTTCATCCAGTTTCATACAACTACAAGCGGCACACGCCGCAAGCAAAAGTCCGGATCACCTTTGTGTGGGCGGCAGGAGACAAACGATGTCAGGTAATGATCGCGAAAGTGCAGACGGCCTCCTCGAGAAGCTGATTGCAGTCAATCGAGTGGCAAAGACCGTCAAGGGTGGCCGCCAGATGAGCTTCACTGCTCTCACGGTGGTTGGCGATGGCGATGGCAAGGTCGGCTTCGGCTATGGCAAGGCGCGTGAAGTGCCGATCGCCATCCAGAAGGCGATGGAGCGCGCCCGCAAGGCGATGGTCCATGTCGATCTGAAGCAGGGCACGCTGTATCACCCGGTCAAGGCCCACCATGGTGCCGCGAAGGTATACATGCAGCCGGCTTCCGAAGGTACCGGCGTGATTGCCGGTGGCGCGATGCGCGCTGTCCTCGAAGTGGTTGGCGTCAAGGACGTGCTTGCCAAGGCGGTTGGGTCGCGTAACCCGATCAATCTTGTGCGAGCGACGATCAATGGCCTGACTTCCATGGCTTCGCCCGAGCGTATCGCGGCCAAGCGTGGCAAGTCCGTGGACGAGGTGCTCGGCAATGGCTGATCAGAAAATGGTTCGCGTCAAGCTCGTCAAGAGCACCAATGGTTGCCAGAAGCGCCACGTCTTGAGCGTGCGCGCCTTGGGTCTCCGCAAGATCAACGATGTACGCGAACTCAAGGACTCGCCTTCCGTGCGTGGCCTGATCGCCACGGTTTACTACCTGGTTCGCGTCGAATCGGACGCGTAAGCGTCGACTGTCCAAGGAATCACTATGCGTCTCAATACTCTCAAGCCTGCTGACGGTGCCCGCAAAGAGCGAACCCGCGTCGGTCGCGGCATCGGTTCGGGCCTCGGCAAGACCGCTGGTCGTGGTCACAAGGGCTCTTTTGCCCGCTCCGGCAAGGGCAAGATCAAGGCTGGTTTCGAAGGCGGCCAGATGCCATTGCAGCGTCGTTTGCCGAAGATCGGCTTTCGTTCGCGCACCAAGCATCAGGTCAGCGAAGTGCTGCTTTATAAGCTCGACGCGCTGAATCTTGATGCGATTGACTTTGCAGCACTCAAGGCAGGCGGTTTGGTCGGGAGCCGCGCTCTTCGAGCGAAAATCGTCAAGAAAGGTGAAGTGACTCGCGCCATCAAGCTAACGGGTGTTGCAACGACCGCTGGCGCAAAGGCGGCGATCGAAGCGGCCGGCGGCAGCGTGGAGTAATTGGTGGCCGCCTCGCAATCCAGCGCGCTTGCTTCCATGGGCAAGCTGACCGAACTCAAGCAGCGCCTCACGTTCGTCGTGCTGGCGTTGATTGTCTATCGGTTCGGCTCGTTCATCCCCGTCCCGGGCGTCGATCCGGACGCCATGTCACGCCTGATCCAGAGTGGTGGCGGCTTGCTCGACATGTTCAACATGTTCTCGGGTGGCGCATTGTCGCGCTTCTCGCTGTTTGCACTCGGCGTGATCCCTTATATTTCGGCGTCGATCGTGGTGCAGATGTTTTCGTCGGTGCTGCCCAGCCTGATCGCGCTGAAGAAAGAAGGTGAGTCGGGTCGGCGCAAGCTGACCACCTACACCCGCATCGGCACTGTCGGTTTGGCGATTTTCCAGTCGTTTGGTGTCGCAACCATGTTGCAGACCCAGCAGGCTGTCGTTTACAGCCCCGGCCCTGGCTTCGTGTTCACCACCGTGGTTGGCCTGACCGCCGGTACGCTGTTCTTGATGTGGCTGGGCGAGCAAATCACCGAGCGCGGCATCGGCAACGGAATTTCGCTAATCATCTTCGCCGGCATCGTCGCTGGCCTGCCGGCTGCGGTCGTGCACACGCTGGGCATGGCTCAGAGCGGCGAGCTTGATTGGCTCAAGGTGATGCTGGTTCTGATGGTTGTTCTCGCTGTCACCTACTTCGTCGTTTTCGTCGAAAGCGGGCAGCGCAGAATTACGGTCAACTATGCGCGCCGCCAGGGCGGCGCTGGCAAGGCATACCAGAACCAGACCTCGCACCTGCCGCTCAAGATCAACATGGCGGGCGTCATCCCGGCCATTTTTGCATCCTCGCTGATTCTGTTCCCGGCGACGATGGCAGCCTGGTTCACCGGCTCGTCGGATGTACGTTGGGTACAGAATCTGACCCAGTCACTGGGTCCTGGCGAACCGCTGCACATGATCATCTTCGGCTTGTTGATCGCCATCTTCGCGTTCTTCTACACCGCGCTGGTTTTCAACTCGCAGGAAACCGCCGACAACCTGAAGCGTTCCGGCGCACTGATTCCTGGTATCCGCCCGGGCAAGGCGACCGCCGACTACATCGAGGGCGTCTTGACGCGCCTGACCGGTGCTGGCGCGCTCTACCTGGTCGCAGTCTGTTTGATTCCGGACATCATGCGCAACGCCTGGCACGTACCGTTCTACTTCGGTGGCACCTCGCTGCTGATCGTGGTGGTCGTGGTGATGGATTTCATCTCGCAGATCCAGGCGCACCTGGTCTCGCACCAGTACGACAGTTTGCTCAAGAAGGCGAATTTGCGCGGTCGCTAGGCATCACCGGCGGCGTGGGACAGCAGTCCCGACGCCGTCCACAAGTTCCAAAAGGTTCGCCGCTTGGCTTCCATTGAAGCCACTTGGCGGTTTATAATAGTAAGTTCGCTGCGCCACGTTGGTGCAGTCAGGCTTTTCGGAGACAGCAAGGCATGGCTCGCATCGCGGGAGTTAATTTGCCGGTCCACAAACATGTGTGGGTTGGCTTGCAGGGCATCTACGGTATCGGACGTTCGCGCTCGAAGAAAATCTGCGTGTCGGCGGGTGTGAACCCGGCCACGAAGATTCGGGACCTGGCCGAAGCCGAAGTCGAAACGATTCGACATGAAGTTGCCAAGTTCATCGTTGAGGGCGATCTGCGTCGCGAAGTCGGCATGTCGATCAAGCGCCTCATCGATCTCGGCAGCTTCCGTGGCCTGCGTCATCGCCGCGGGTTGCCATTGCGCGGTCAGCGCACCCGCACGAACGCTCGTACCCGCAAGGGTCCGCGTCGTGCAATCCGCAAGTAAACCAACCGGACAATCAATATGAATAAGCCGGTCGCCAAGCCGAAGAAAAAGATCAAGCGCGTTGTCACGGATGCGGTCTGCCACGTGCAGGCCTCGTTCAACAACACGATCGTGACCATCACCGACCGCCAGGGCAATGCGCTTTCATGGGCAACGTCGGGTGGTGCTGGTTTCCGTGGTTCACGCAAGTCCACGCCGTTTGCGGCCCAGGTTGCTGCCGAGAAGGCTGGCCGCGTGGCTGCCGATTACGGCGTCAAGACGGTCGAAGTACGCATCAAGGGCCCCGGCCCAGGCCGAGAGTCGGCCGTGCGTTCGCTCAACAATCTCGGCTTCAAAGTCACCAATATCATCGATGTGACGCCCATCCCGCATAACGGCTGCCGTCCGCCGAAAAAGCGTCGCGTCTAAAGGAATTCGTCATGGCTCGTTATATCGGACCCAAGTGCAAGCTGGCCCGTCGCGAAGGTGCTGACCTTAGCCTCAAAAGCCCGGCGCGCGCGCTCGACTCCAAGTGCAAGCTGGAGCAGAAGCCCGGCCAGCATGGCGCCACTGGCGGCAAGCGTGGTCGTCTGTCGGACTACGGCGTGCAGTTGCGCGAAAAGCAGAAGGTACGTCGCATCTACGGCGTTCTTGAGCGCCAGTTCGCCAACTACTACAAGAAGGCGTCGCACATCCGCGGCAACACGGGTGAAAACCTGTTGCGCTTGCTGGAAACGCGACTCGACAACGTCGTCTATCGGATGGGTTTCGCGGTCACCCGCGCACAGGCCCGTCAGCTGGTTTCGCACGCATCGATCATGGTCAACGGCAAGAAGGTCAACCTGCCTTCTTTCCAGATCAAGGCCGGCGACGAAGTCAGCCTGACCGAAAGCGGCAAGGCACAGTTGCGCGTGCAGGAGTCGTTGACCCTGTCGCAGGAAATGGACCTGGTCCCGGGCTGGATCGAAGTCGATGCCAAGAAGGCCAGCGGTGTTTTCAAATCGGTCCCTGACCGCGCCGACCTTCCGTCCGACATCAACGAAAGCCTGATCGTCGAACTGTATTCGAAGTAAGAGGCCCGGCCTTCCGGCCGGCTTCCATCAGAGTGAATCTTGAGAAGTCCTACAGGACTTCGCGGAGTGCTTTACATGACAGGATCCACAAACGTTTTGCGCCCTCGCGGCACCCAGGTCGAGCGCATCAGCCTCAACCGATCGAAAGTCATCGTCGAACCGCTGGAACGTGGTTTTGGCCATACGCTTGGTAACGCGCTGCGTCGCGTGCTGCTGTCGTCGATTCCCGGTTGCGCCATCGTCGAAGTTGAAATCGACGGCGTGCTTCATGAGTACACGACGCTCGAAGGCCTTCAGGAAGACGTCATCGAGGTGTTGCTCAACCTCAAGGATGTATCGATCCGCATGCACGGCCATGACGAGACGACACTCACGCTAAGCAAGAAGGGCAAGGGTGTTGTCACGGCTGGCGACATCAAGGTCGATCACTCGGTCGAGATCGTCAATCCTGAGCATGTGATCTGCACCCTGACCAAGGACGTGTCGCTGAACATGCGGTTGAAGATCGCTCGCGGTGTCGGCTACGAGCCGGCGACTGCGCGGCGTCTTCCCGACGACGAAGCTCGTCCGATCGGCCGTTTGCAGTTGGATGCCTCGTATTGCCCTGTCCGCCGCGTCGCCTATCAGGTCGATAGCGCGCGTCTGGAACAGCGCACCGATCTCGACAAGTTGATCCTTGACATCGAGACCAACGGCGCGATTGATGCCGACGAAGCGGTCCGCAAGGCTGCGGAAATCCTCCAGGACCAGATTTCGATCTTCGGCGACTTCACCCGTCGCGAGAGCGCGAGCGCCGACAAGGACACGAGCGGCGTCGACCCCATCCTGATGCGTCCCATCGACGATCTGGAACTGACCGTGCGTTCGGCCAACTGCCTGAAAGCGGAAAGCATCTACTACATCGGCGACCTGGTGCTGCGCACCGAAGTCGAACTGCTCAAGACCCCCAATCTCGGCAAGAAGTCGCTGACCGAGATCAAGGATGTGCTTGGACAGCGCGGCCTGTCGCTGGGAATGAAACTCGAGAATTGGCCGCCGCCGGGCATTTCGCACGGCATGCAGCTCGGCTGAGACAGGAATAAATCACCATGCGCCACCGTAAATCCGGAGTCAAACTCAGCCGTACCAGCAGCCATCGCGAGGCAATGTTCAAGAACATGGCCGCGTCGCTGTTCAAGCACGAGTTGATCCGCACAACCTTGCCCAAGGCCAAGGAACTGCGCCGCGTCGCCGAACCGTTGATCACGCTGTCCAAGGTCGATGGCGTTGCCAACCGTCGCCTCGCCTTCGCGCGTCTGCGCGACAAGCAGGCCGTTGGCAAGCTCTTCGTCGAACTCGGCCCACGCTTCCGCGAACGTCCAGGTGGCTATTTGCGTATCCTGAAGTGCGGCTTCCGCGCCGGCGACAACGCGCCGATGGCGTACGTCGAACTGCTTGATCGTCCGGCTCCGGCCGAAGCCGACGACAGCGCCGAATAAGCCGCAGTTTCTCGTTGCATTGCTTCACTGCGGCCCCGGTCATGCGTTGACCGGGGCCGTTTGCGTTTCAGACCGTCGCGACGAAGTCGGGAACTCGACGCGCGGCTGGCAGGTCCTGAAACTTCAATCGCCCATCCCGTCAAAGGTCGCTCTCGATGAATTCCAATCCCTTCCGCTGGTCGTTCCGTGCGCAGTTCTTCACTGGCGTCATCGTGATTGCGGCGTTGATGGCGTATGCCTTCTTCGAGCAATACCAGATGGGCATCGAGCCGTGCCCGCTGTGCAGTTTCCAGAGGCTGGCGTTCGTTGGAATGGCCTTGTTCTTCCTGATTGGCGCCTTGCACAACCCGGCGCCCAGCGGGCGTTGGGTCTATGCCGTATTGGTTACCCTTTGCGGTATCGGTGGTGCGGGCGTTTCGGCGCGGCACCTGTATCTGCAATCGCTGCCGGCGAGTGAAGTGCCAGCATGTGGCCCGGGCCTCAATTACATGCTTGATGCGTTTCCGTTCTCCAAGGTTCTCGACTTGGTATTCACCGGTTCCGGCGAATGTGCCGAAGTGAGCTGGCGATTCCTTGGCCTGTCAATGCCGGCCTGGACCCTTCTGTTTTTCATCGGCCTGAGTTTCGGTGCGATCTGGGCTGCTTCGCTTCCGCGCCTTCGCATCGATCACCAGCGTTGAAACTTGCTCCCGAGTAGCGCACGCACCGTGATGACGCAGTGCAACAGGAACCACCCCGCATGACTGCATCGACGCAGCGCCACGATTCGCCAATTCACTCCGTGCCCACTCAGTTTGGGCGCGAAGCAAAGGATTGGACGCCAACCTCGTGGCAGGCGAAACCGGCATTGCAGCAGCCGACCTATCCCGACGCGGATGCATTGGACGCCACCTTGCGCGACCTGGCCCAACTGCCGCCGCTGGTTACTTCGCGGGAGATTCTGACCCTCAAGCAGTCCCTGGCCGAAGCTGCAGAGGGCAAGCGCTTTTTGTTGCAAGGTGGCGACTGCGCCGAGAATTTCTCCGACTGCACTTCGCCCCACATCACCAATCGATTGAAGGTGATGTTGCAGATGAGCCTGGTGCTGGTGCACGGCTTGAAGTTACCGATCATCCGCGTCGGTCGCTTTGCCGGCCAATACGCCAAGCCGCGATCAACCGATCTGGAAACGCGCGGCGATGTCACCTTGCCTTCCTATCGCGGTGACATCGTCAACTCGCCTGAATTCAGTGCCGAGTCGCGACTGCCCGACCCGCGCCGGCTGATCAAGGCGCACGCCCGCTCGGCGATGACGATGAACTTCGTGCGCGCGCTGATCGACGGCGGTTTTGCGGACCTGCACCATCCCGAGTACTGGGACCTGGATTGGGTCAATCACTCGATCAAGCCCGAAGAATATCGCCGCATGGTTGACCAGATCGGCGATTCGGTGCGCTTCATGGAAACGTTGACCGGCCAGCAGATCGGCAATTTCCAGCGGGTTGATTTCTTCACCGCGCACGAAGCCTTGTTGCTGCACTACGAGCAAGGCCTGACCCGGCAAGTGCCGCGCCAGTGGGGTTGGTTCAACCTGTCCACGCATTTTCCGTGGATCGGCATGCGTACGGCGGATCTGGATGGCGCACACGTCGAATACTTCCGTGGCATCCGCAATCCGATCGCGGTCAAGGTTGGCCCGAGTGCGACGACCGAAAAGCTGTTGCGCCTGATCGATGTTCTCAATCCCGACAACGAACCCGGCCGACTCACCTTGATCCATCGGATGGGCATCAAGACCATTGAGTCGGCTTTGCCGCCGCTGCTCAATGCCGTGAAGAGCGCAGGCCACAAGGTGTTGTGGTGCGCCGACCCGATGCACGGCAACACGGAAACGGTCGGCAATGGCGTGAAGACGCGACGCTTTGACAACATCCGTGGCGAGCTCGACAGCGCCTTCGACATTCACGCTGCCTGCGGTACGCGCCTGGGAGGTGTGCACCTCGAACTGACGGGAGAGAACGTCACGGAATGCATGGGTGGTGCGCGTGATCTTCTGGAAACGGATCTTGCCCGCGCCTATCACACCACCGTCGATCCGCGTCTCAACTACGAGCAATCGCTGGAAATGGCGATGATGATCGTGCGCAAGCGCGGCGGCGAGATCTGATCGCGATGGCGACCACGCTATACGGGCTGACCAAATGCAGCACCTGCCAGAAGGCGCTGAAGTGGTTGCAGCGTAACGAAGTTGAAAGTCAATTTGTCGACTACCGTGACCATCCGGTCGACGCGAAAACCTTGAAAGACTGGGCCGCGCAGCTGGATGGCTTCGACAAGTTGGTCAATCGCAGCGGCATGACCTGGCGAAACCTTTCGCCCGCGCGAAAAACGCCGGGTTCCGACGCCGAGTGGCTGCTTTTGATTCGTGAATATCCCGCCTTGGTGCGACGCCCGGTGACCGTGCTTCAAGACGGCAGCGTCCACGTCGGTTTCAACGACAAGCAATACACCGCGCTGTTCGCCAGCTAGGGATCACGTTCTGATGCTCGACGTCATCGAACTCACCCGCGAATTGATCCGCCGCGAATCAGTGACCCCGAATGACGCCGGCTGCCAACGCCTGATTGCCGAACAACTCGGCCCCAGTGGATTCGATTGTGTAGCGCTCAACTTTGGAGATGTCGAAAACCTCTGGTGCACGCACGGACAGGGCGGTCCGGTGTTGGTCTTCCTCGGCCATACCGACGTGGTGCCGACCGGTCCGGTCGAGCGATGGACCACGCCGCCATTCGAGCCGGTCGTGCGCGAAGGGCAGTTGTACGGTCGTGGCTCTGCCGACATGAAAGGCAGCGTTGCAGCAATGGCGATCGCACTGAAGGACTTCGTCGCGAATCATGCCGATCACAACGGAACGGTTGCTCTGCTGCTGACATCGGACGAAGAAGGCATCGGCAAGGATGGAGTGCGTCGCATCGCGCAGGTGTTTCGCGAACGCGGCCAACGCATCGATTGGTGCGTCGTCGGCGAGCCGTCGTCGAAGCAACAGCTGGGTGATTTGATTCGCGTCGGCCGGCGCGGTTCGTTGACCGGTCGATTGAAAATACTCGGCGTGCAAGGCCACGTTGCCTACCCGCAACTGGCCAACAATCCCATCCACGTGTTCGCGCCCGCATTGGCGGAACTCGCCGCGACAGTTTGGGACGACGGCAACGCGGAATTCCCGCCGACCTCGTTCCAGGTTTCCAACTTCAACGCCGGTACCGGCGCGGACAACGTCATCCCGGGCGACGCGCAAGTCAACTTCAATTTCCGCTACGGCACGGCATCAACCGAACAAGGTTTGCGCGAGCGTGTTGAAGCGGTCCTGCAAAAGCACGATATGAAGTTTGAACTGGACTGGTGGCTTTCCGGCGAACCATTCCTGTCACCGGCCGACGGTCGCCTGCGCGCCGCCGTGATCGCCAGCATTCGCGAGCAATGCAACATCGAGCCGGAATGCAGCACCGGTGGTGGCACGTCGGACGGTCGCTTTATTGCGCCGCTGGGCGCGGAAGTGGTGGAACTGGGTCCAGACAACGCGACCATCCACCAGGTCGATGAGTGCGTTCCAGTAGAACAACTGCAACGACTGCCGGACATCTATCGCCGCGTTGCCGAGCGGCTGCTGGTGACGTACGGCTAATCCGTCGAAGATGGCGGACGCACGCAGCGGCGGGCGCGGTTGTAAAAAATATGGATAAGTGTCGGAAGTCATGCCCGTTTTGCCGATGACTGGGCGCCACGTGTGTTAAATTCAGAGGATGGGTAAGGCCGCGTGCCGCCCGTCAGGTCCGGCGACTGGGAATACTGCCAACCTGCGACAGTCCGAAAGGTTTGTCCGATCCAATCAGGGACGCCCGTTTCGTCCAACCAGGTTGTTGCCCTCGAGCCCATGATTTTTCACTACTCGCGTCGTATTTTCGCGCTCATCTTCGCTGTTGCCGTGATTTTCCCGGCCAGCGTGACGGCGGCCGAAGACTGGCTTGACGTGTCGGCTTTGCTCGCGCCGCAGGGAACACCCATCGACTTCACGCCACATGGCACCCAGCCGGGTTTGCTTTGGAGCCTTGAAGATCCGGAAGGCTGCGCTGGGTGTCATCGTGGTTACACGCCGGGCCAGAAGGACTTCTATCCGCACAATTCCTGGTCCGGGTCGATGATGGCCAATGCCATGCGCGATCCTCTGTTCTGGGCTGCGCTGGATGTTGCCAACAAGGACGTGCCCGGTGTCGGTGACTATTGCCTGCGCTGCCATACGCCGCCGGGCTGGTTTGGCGGACGCGTCGTCAAGGACGGCCTGGGTGGCAGCACCGGCGCAGGCGGTGCCAGCGGGTGCCAGCTGGGTGGTCGCTACAACCGGCGCGATGACAAAGGCAACGATTACGCGGGCGTGACCTGTCACTTCTGCCACCGCATGATGGCGAATGGTCCCAATGGCGAGCCAACCATCATTGGCAATGCGAATGCCTGGATCGACAACGCGACCTTGTGCATGAACCCCGACGGCAGTTCGTACGGCGGTCCGTGCCGCCGCGGGCCATACACGTATTCCAACGGCATGCTGGAAGCGCCGCATGGCTGGGTTAAATCCGAGTTCCATGAGCAGTCGGAGCTTTGTGCCAGTTGCCACGATGTCACTACGCCGGATACCAGCAGTGGTCCGCTGAAGACATTGATCCTCGAAGGCGGCGTCACCACGACGCGGCCGATGCCGATCGAACGCACCTACAGCGAATGGAAGCAGAGCCTGTTCAGCGACCTCATCTATCGAGGTGGTTTCGACTCGACGCTGCCCGGTACTCCGGCATTTGCGAAATCGCAGACCTGCCAAAGCTGTCACATGCGCATTTCGGAAGACCCGAATGCGAAGGTTTGCCAACAGAATCCTGCGGGATCGCGCACCGGCAACCTGCCGGTCCATGAGTTCGCGGGTGGCAACACCTGGATTCCACAGATCATCAAGGACCTGTACGGCGGTCCGAGTGGCCTTGACCGCGAGGAAGACTACGATCGCACAACCGCGCTGGCCCAGCAGATGCTGGTCGGCGCGGCACTGACCGAGACCACGATCACGGCTTACACGGCACCGACCGTCAGCGTTGCCGGCTCGATCACTGTGCAGGTGAAGGTGACCAATCTTGGCGGTCACAAGCTGCCAACCGGCTATTCCGAAGGGCGGCGCATGTGGCTCAACGTCAAGGTGCGTGACCAGGCGAATGCCGTGGTCGCCGAAAGCGCAGCCTACGATCCGGTCACTGGTGTGTTGACTGAAGACAGCCAGGCCAAGGTCTACGAAACGCTGCAGGGAATCTGGGACAGCACCGCGCCGGCATCCTGTCGTACCGAAGTCGCCGGCAAGAAGCAGTTCCACTTCGCATTGAACGACTGCATCGCCAAGGACAACCGCATCCCGCCGCTCGGATTCCGGCCGAAGACGGCAACTGATCCGAACGGCGACGAACTGCGTCCGGTCGCCTACTCGTATCCAGAAACGTCGCCAGGTTCGGGCACGCTGGTCAACTACGACATCAGCACGTACACCTTTGTGCTGCCCGCCAACACGCCGCGCCCAATCCGGATCGATGCCGGTTTGAACTTCCAGGTTTCCAGCAAGGAATATATCGAGTTCCTGCGTGACCAGGCGCTGGTTGCGCCGGTGACGCCGGACGAAAACACGATGTGTTCGGGCGGTCCCGGCCGACCATTCAGCGTCGGCCCACAGGGTCAGTCGCGTGGTGCCTTCATGTTCCAGCTCTGGTCAAACCCGACCTATGGCAAGTCGCCGCCGGCAATCACCGGCAATGCATCCACGGCCACGACGCCGAACTGATCCTGATCAACTATTCACTCACTCACTCACTCGCAATGACCACTCGAATCAATCACATTTTTTCCAGCCTTCGCTCATCGACGTCTCGCCGCCTAGCGCTGGCCGGCTTGCTGATCGCGGCGCTGGCCGGATGCGCGACGACGGCTCCTGTATCCGAACCGGCCAGCACGCTGGCACCGACACAAAAATACGAGTGGACGCCCGCATCGGCGTCCGCGGGTGTTGGCGGCGGGAATGTGCGGACCGACCTCGAGTCGGCCGAAATACAACTGCCTGACTACGTGGCGATCCGCCGCTATGGTGACGTGTTCACCATCGACGGTCGGAATATCCAGGTCGTTGTCGAATACGGCTGGGATTATCGCAAGGGTGTCGCCGTCGAAACCGTTCGCGCTGCGAACGACGGTTCGGTCATGAGCAAGACCGATATGCCGGGTGAAACCCTGAGCTTCACCGACCGCGAACTGGAACTGGCCATCGCGCTGGCTCGCGAAGACCCAAAACTCAAGAACTTGCTGAGTGCGAAGGACCTCAATTTTTACGCGGGCTTCCCGTATCGAGAAGCGAAACAACAGGGCTGCTACCGGTTGTCACGCTGCGTGCACGTGATCGTTTCCGCGGGTAATGGCGAGCAACATGTCGCGCATGCCATCGTCGATCTAGAAACGCGCAAAGTAGTGCTGCCCAAACTCGATCCGTGGCGCGAGCCCGATCCGATCAAGACTCTGTCATCGAAATCCGTTCCTGCGTCATCCAAGCAAACAACCAAGGGGATAAACCCATGAAATTTTCGAAACTGTGGCTGCTGCCGTTGCTCGCCTTCGGTGTGCTGTCGGCGACGCCTGCGCTGGCTGCGAGAGGCGCGGATTGCACCACTTGGGGCGGCACCTTGATGAAATGGCCGGCTACCGGCAAGCCGATCTGGGAGCTGTGTTGGGTGAAGCCGAGCCAGAGCGTCGCTAGCCAAGGTTCCGGCCTCGAGCTTCGCGATGTGCACTACAACGGAATCTTGGTGGCCCAGCGCCTGCATGCGCCGATTCTGTTTGCCGAGTACTACAACTCCAGCACGTGTTATCGCGACTGGAAGGATACCGATGCGAATTTCGTCGCCAGTCCGCCGGTCAGGAACATGCTGGGCATACCGGCCGGATACGACGCAACCACCAGTTGTGACGTATCCCAGGCGGCAACGGCGTCGTACGGCAATTGTCCATTCGCCTCGTCACCGCTTAGCAACCACGTAGCCGCTGACTGCATCGGCAGCGGTGTTGCCATAGAAGACAAGGGCGACCATGTTGTCCTGACCACCCAGTATTCGGCGAGCTGGTACCAGTACACCAGCCGCTACGTATTTTGGGAAAACGGCGATATCCAGCCGGAATTCGGTTACGGCAACAACAACGGTACGAACAACAGCGTGACCCACTGGCACCATAACTACTGGCGCTGGGATTTCAACATCGATGGCACCGGCAACAACATCATCAAGGCCAACAATGTTGCGCAGACGACCGAGTTCACCGGACTGCGCAGCCTGACCGGCGGACCGGGTGGCGGGCCGACCTATTGGGACGTGGTAACTACCAACCTCGGTGATTTCGGCTATCGGATTGTCTCCGGTGCCGGCGACTACAACCCACCGAACCAGTCGGGTCGCAACTTCCACAGCGTTGATGTGATCGGCAGCCTGTACAAGAACAACGAGTACGCCGACAAGACCACGAACACTCTGAGCGATTGCACCTTCGTACCGGGCAATATTTCCAATGGCGAGAACATCGACAACAAGAATGTCGTGTTCTGGTATACCGCCAGCGTCCGCGACGCGAACGGCACCAACTGGCCGCCAGGGTGCTCGGGCGGCTCCTGTGAGCCGCAGAATTCAATGGTTTGCAAGAGTGTCGGTCCAACGATCACGCGCGTCGGCGATTGGCCGATCCAGCGCGACGGTTTTGATGGCTGACGGCGGTTTATCCGAACGTCGCACTGTCAAACTGATTGATCACATCCTGATTTTTTTTCGAGGCATGCCATGAAACCGACTCGCATCACCCGTCTTGCATTAGCCAGCGCCATCCTGATGTCTGGAGCGTTGGCATCCGCGCCACAGGCGGCTGAAGTCAGCGCGAAACCCGCGTCAGCATCGTCCTGGTCGGCATGGGGTGGAGAAGTCGGGGTGCGCTGGAATCGCGAATTGCTTTCCGATATCGGCATCTCGTTGGAAGCGCCGAAGCAGAAGCTCGATGGCTTGAGCTGGCGCGAGCATGAGCGCTTTGATCTGCGCCAGGCCGGGTCGCTGGAGTTCCATGCCCGCAACGGCAACCTGTCGGAAATCACCGGTGGTTCGCTGCAGGCGCGCGGCGGTTATGTGCTCGACCTTTCGGATGGCGGCAAAGTCGACCTGACTGATTTTCGCCTGCGCCCGAAGGTCGGCAATCCGCTGGTGCTGGAGCTGGTCGGCAGCGATGGCAAGGCCTGGTTCTACATTGACCGACTGATGTACGAACTGGTCGATGACAACAAGATGCTCGCTGTCCGCGCGATGGACTTGCGCATCAGCAAGGCACTTGCGAATCGACTCGGACATTCCGAAGCGGCTGATTGGGCCGTGGCCGACATGCAGTTGAGCAGTGACATCCTGACTGCAGGCACGGGTGGCAGTGCACCGGAAGGCACGGCAACGCACTGGCATGGTGAAGCGGCCCCGGGCGGCAACACCTATCAAGCTGACCTGTTCATGCAGGTATTCACGGCCCAGTACAGCCGTTGCAATGGCTGTGCGACGGGTTCGACGACCGGGCAGGTGGTATTCACGCCGTCTTCGACGCTGCGCAACAACGTCAACAACGGGACGCTCGCGCCGACCGTCCCCGCAGATCCACTCGGCACCAGCAGCGCGCTCTACGCCGCAGATATACCGTGGTACCAGAAGTTCAGCGGCAATTTCGCACCATACAGCAACGACCAGCATCCCTACCTGATCTGGAACTTGTATCGCTTCAATGCCGACGGTTCGATCGATCAGGTCGGTCGCTCTGGCGTCAAGCACGCGTTCCTGACCACGAACCAGGGTTGCCTGGACACGGCCCAGAGTAGCCATATCCTCGCGCGCGGTTGCACCGATACCTACGGCACCGGTAACAACGACAGCAGCTCCGACCTTGGCCCGCGCTCGGAAATCATCGCGGCCACCAATGAGTGGGGGCGTTGTGGCTCGATCTACGACACCAATTGCGATGGAGTTGCCAATTCATCGGGCAACACGTCGTACTCGCAACGCATGATCACCATCGAATCCGACCTGACCACGCCGGGCGCGACGTATCTGTTCGAGTCGTGGTACCTGGCTCGCCAGGACGTCAACATCTACAACTCGATGGCAACCAAGACGGTCGGCTTTACAAAAACCGGCACCACTTGGTCGCTTACCGGCAACAACAACTACAAGCTTGGCGGCGCGATCGATCAGTGGGTCAATCCGGCAACACCCACCGCCAACACGCGTTCGTTCGAGGTTGCCAACAGTGAAGGCCATACCAAGGTCGCCACCAAGGTTACCGATCTCGGCGGCGGCAACTGGCGCTACGACTACGCGGTGATGAATTTCGATTTTGCTCGCGCGGTCACCAGTGGTAGCGCGCCGAACCTGCGCGTGATCCACAACTACGGATTCGACCAGTTCAGCGTATTGCATTCACCAGGCGTGACGATCAGCGGCATGACATTCAGCGACGGCGACCAGACGGCAGCCAACGATTGGACGGCGGCCACGTTCAACAACTCGGTGCGCTGGTCGGCACCGGTCGACCCCGCGCCGCCGGCGCAAACACCGCCGGTACTCAACCCGTTGAACTGGGGCACGATGTTCCGCTTCTCGTTTGTCGCCAATGCCCCACCGAGTGCCGGGTCGGTGCAGCTTCATGTCGCGCAGTCGGGTGAACCAGCCGCGTATGATGCAACCGTGCTGGCACCGCAGACCGATCCGATCTATCAGACCGGATTCGACTCAGCACAGGACGGCATCGGCAACTGACGATCGGTTTGTTCCTCTGGGGGTAGCGTGGGCGGGAAAATGTGGATGCGGTGGTTGGGACTCGGAGTCCTGCTTGGCGGATTGACGAGTGCATTCGCCACCAGTCTGCAAACTGCCGCAACAGCGCCGACCTCGCCTGCATGGGCCTGGTCGGTTGCTGACGGTGACGTTGGCATCCGCTGGAACGCCAAGCTGCTCGACGAGCTTGGCATGCCGGTCGAACAGACGATGGATGGCGTCGGCGGGAACGAGGTCGATGCGCCGCGTATTGCGTTTGATGGCGCGAACGCGCTGGTTGTGTCGTTGCGTGACCTCTATTTCGAAGGCTTCCAATCCGGCGCGTTGCAGGCGCGAGGTGGCTGGGTGCTTCGCCTGCAACGAGAAACGCTCGACCTGAGCAGATTCGTGCTGCGGCCATCGGCGGCGGATGCGTTGGGCCTCGACTTGATTGGAAGGGACGGCCAGACCTGGTTTCAACTGATCCGGCCCATGTCCGAGTTCAGCGATGATCGCCGGACGCTGCACATCTCGACCATGGACGTGACCGTCACCGCGGCGTTGGCCAGCCGTTTGGGACGTCCGGAAATTGCCGGCTGGACCGTTGGCGATGCCAGTATCAACGCGACGACGACCGCATTGCCGGCTCCCGAGCAACCCGCGGCGACTTTCAACTGGCCGGGCGATCCCGCGCCGAATGGCGGCACCTACAAGGCCGACCTGTTCATGAGCGACCTGCTGTTCCAGTACATGCGTTGCGACGGGTGCAGTGGTCCGGGTGGCAGCGGCCGTATCGTGTTTGCGCCAACATCGAAGCTGCGCAACAACGCCAACACCGGCACCGTGCAGGTGTACACGGTTGGCAATGGAAACGACCCACTTGGGGCCAGCACCGCGATGTGGCCGGCGGGCATTGCCTGGTACGCCAAGTTCAGTGGCGACTTTGCACCCTACGGCAACGACCAGCATCCCTACCTGGTCTGGAACATGTACCGCACCAACGCCGATGGCAGCATCCAGCAGATCGGACGCTCCGGTGCCAAACACGCCTACCTGACCACCAACCACAACTGCACAGGGTCGAACGACCACGACAACCATGTCCTCGGGCGCGGCTGCGAAGACACCTACACTATGTCGCACAACGACAATCCCAACGCCTTGAGTCCGCGCAGCGAAATTGTCGCGGCAACCGGTCAGTGGGGGCGTTGTGGATCGATCTACGACCCGGTTTGTATCGGGCAGCCGTCAGCGTCCGGGAACGGCAATTACGACCAGCGCATGCTGGTCGACGAATCGCAGATCAGTGAGTATCTGCATCCCGGCGCGAGCTACCTGATGGAGTCGTGGTACGTCACCCGTGACGACATCAACATCTACAACTCGATGGCAACGGTACGTGCCGTGCCTCAGTATTCGGGCGGCTGGAATGTCAACGACCAAAGCGAATTCTGGCTCGGTCCCGCCATTGATCGATGGGTGGAACCCGGCGCTCCCGACAGCAACGCCGCGAACGTGCAACTGATGACGCCGGAAGGACACATCAAGATCGCCGTAAAGGCGACCTATATCGGCTTTGCAAAATGGCGCTACGACTATGCCTTCGCCAACATGGATTTCGCGCGTGCCGACGTCGATTGCTGCGAGCCAAACTTGCGCGTGAAGTCGAACAAAGGCATCCGCGAAATCCGTATCCCCATCACCGGCGCTGGCGTGACCACACCACGCTTCGTCGATGCCGACATGGATGCCAGCAATAACTGGACGGTGTCGCAATCGGGCGGCTATCTGATCTTCACCGCCCCCACAGGTAGCAATAGCCTCGATTGGGGAAGTCTGTATTCCGCATCATTCGTCAGTCCCGCCACGCCGGTCCGCAGCGACCTCAACCTGGTCGTCGCGCACCCGGGAACGCCGTCCAGCTACAACGCGACGGGTTTGTTCGGGCCCGCAGCCAGCGACATCGTATTTCGCTCAGGTTTCGACTGACCAGCCGACGCAGTTTCGCAACTGCTTGGTCCGTTTTTTCTGGCTGACGCCAGACCCGATGTTCTCCCTTCTCCCCTCGGGAGAAGGGTCGGGGATGAGGGTCCGGCGCTCGTTCCATCTCTCATTCTGGCGAAGGTTTCGTCGTTGCTTTGTTTGGCCGTCTAGACGGCCATGGCGCGGCTATCGCCATTTTTGTCAAGCGTTTCGCCGAGCTGCCGCTCGCCGCCCCATCCCCGGACCAAGTCCGAGGACAGGCTCTTTCTCCTCGCAGAGAAACATGGGCCAACGGATGCGCCCGTGGCGGCTCGGTCGTGCGATGAAGCCGCACGACTACGCAAGCTGGCTCCGGGGTTCGCTGAAGGCGCATCCATGCACCTGCAGCGAACTGGCCGAATCCATTCGGCCACCCTTTGGGCGCTTCCTCCGCCATCTCGCCTCCCCGAATCGGGAGGTAGTTCAAGAGCACGCGGCTTCGCTGCGTAAGACCGCTGCGCGGCGGTTGCATTGGCTTTTGATTCACCCGCCCGTTCCTGTCGGCAAGTGCTGGACGGATCAGCCGCTTGCGGGCTGCGCGAGGGATCGCGCGGCTTCGGCTGCGGCACAGGATGTGCCTTCAGCCGAACCCGGCCAGTACTTGCGCACCCGCACGGCTTGACCGCGCGGGCGGCAGGCCATCGGGTCGCATCTTTTGGTTACTTTTCTGTGCGTCAGAAAAGTGACTGGGTCGGCGGCAGCCGAGCCATGCGCTTGTCACACTTGGAGGTAGCCAACAAGAGAGAAGCGGCGGGCGGCAACCCGGCGAGACGCTTTATTAGTTCGGTGGTAGCAACGAAGTCAGATCAAAATGGCTCCCCGCTTTCGCGGGGATGACGAGTTCGTGCGGTGGCGCGGGGCGCGAGCCTTACCCGTCGCTGCGTGCCACGTGTCCCGCTGGGGGCGAGAGAAAAGCGCGACCATCGTCCCGCGCTGAGGGACGCAAAGGGAGACTACGCCGTTGTCTCGATGCGCTCGACGCGCTGCAGGCCGCGCGGCAACAGTCGGCCGCGGGTTGCGCGGTTGCCGCCGTAGTCGACCAGATCGTTCCAGCGGAGCGACAGCTTGCGTTGTCCGGCGTAGAGGGTGACTTCGCCCTGGCCTTCGCTGACCACGCTGACGCCGGCCACGCGAACGCCTTCTGCGAGTTTCGACTTGCTGATGTCGATCAGCTTGTTGCCTTTGCCGCCGTTGTCCAGTTCGGGAAGTTCGGCGACCGAGAACATCAACAGGTGGCCGACGTTGGTGACAACAACGATACGGTCGCGCGCTGCATCGGTAACCTGCGCGGGCGCCAGCACGTGTGCATCGTCGGCGATGTTGAGCAACTGCTTGCCGGCTTTCTTGTTGGCGAGTGCGTTCTCGAACCTGCTGACGAAGCCGTAGCCGTGATCGGATGCGAACACGAAGCGGGCGCCGTTGTCAGCGATTGCAATGGCGTCGAAGCGCGCGCCAGTCGGGATGCTGAAACGACCCGTCAACGGTTCGCCATTGCCGCGCGCCGACGGCAAGGTATGCGCCGCTGTGGAGTAGCTGCGGCCGGTCGAGTCGATGAAGACGGCGTGTTGCGTGGTGCGGCCTTTCGCCGACGCAAGGTAAGCGTCGCCTTCGCGGTAGTTGAGTCCCGGCGCGTCGATATCGTGGCCCTTGGCGGCGCGCACCCAGCCTTTTTCGCTGACGACAATGGTGACGGGCTCGCTGGCAACCAGGGCCGATTCGTCGAGTGCCTGGGCGACGCTGCGTTCGATCAGAGGTGAGCGGCGCGGGTCGCCGTATCTTTTCGCATCGTCGCGAATCTCGTCCTTGATCAGCGTCTTCAGGCGCGCCTTGGAGCCGAGCAACACGTTGATCCTGGCGCGCTCTTCTTCCAACTCGTCGCGCTCACCATCGATCTTCATTTCTTCCAATCGCGCCAACTGGCGCAAGCGGGTTTCCAGGATGTAGTCGGCTTGTTCCCCGTCGAGCTTGAACCTCGCCATCAGCACTGGCTTGGGTTCTTCTTCGCTGCGGATGATGCGGATGACTTCGTCGAGGTTCAGATACGCAATGCGCAGAGCTTCGAGCATGTGCAGGCGGCGCTCGATTTTCGCGAGGCGATGCTGCAAACGACGGGTCACGGTCTCCTGGCGGAACTGCAACCACTCGACCAGGATCATGCGCAAGTTCTTTACCTGCGGCCGACCATCCAGACCAATCACGTTGAAGTTGGCGCGATAGCTTTTTTCGAGATCGGTCGTCGCGAACAGATGCTGCATGATCTCGTCGGCATCGGCGCGACTCGAGCGCGGGATCAACACCAACCGCGTCGGGTTTTCGTGATCGGACTCATCGCGCAGGTCCTCGATCATCGGCAGCTTTTTCGCGCGCATCTGCGCGGCGATCTGCTCGGCAATTTTCGTCGACGACACCTGATAGGGCAGGGTGGTGATGACGATGTTGCCTTCCTCGCGCACGTAGACGGCGCGACAGCGCACAGAGCCAAGGCCGGTTTCGTAAAGCGACAGCAATTCGCGACGTGGCGTAATGATTTCGGCAGCGGTAGGGAAGTCGGGGCCGAGGACGTGTTCGCAAAGATCGGCGACGCTCGCGTCCGGTTCGTCGAGCAGGCGTATGCACGCCGTCGCGAGTTCGCGAAGATTGTGCGGCAACACATCGGTGGCCATGCCAACGGCGATGCCTGTCGAGCCGTTCAACAACACATGCGGAAGGCGTGCCGGCAGCCACGACGGCTCGTCCTGGGTGCCATCGTAATTCGGCGTGAAATCGACCGTGCCCTGGCCGAGTTCGGCGAGCAGCATTTCCGCAATCGGGGTGAGCTTGGCTTCGGTGTAGCGCATCGCCGCGAATGATTTCGGATCGTCCTGAGAACCAAAGTTGCCTTGCCCGGTTATCAACGGATAGCGATACGAAAACGGCTGCGCCATCAATACCATCGCTTCGTAGCAGGCGCTGTCGCCATGCGGATGGTATTTACCGAGCACTTCGCCGACGGTGAGCGCAGCCTTGCGTGGCTTGGCGGCGGCGTTGAGACCGAGTTGGCTCATTGCGTAGACGATGCGACGCTGCACGGGTTTCAGTCCATCGCCGACGAAAGGCAGGGCGCGGTCAAGCACCACGTACATCGAGTAGTCCAGATACGAGCGCTCAGCGAAATCCTTGAGCGCGATCTGTTCGAAATTGGATTGAAGGTTCATCGTGTGAATTGGTTCCCGGTCAGACGACGAGATTGAATGAATTCAGTCAAGGGTGACCCGCATCGACAGGTCAACCGCGCGGACATGCTTGGTCAGCGCGCCGACCGAAATGCAGTCGACGCCACTTTGCGCGATCTCCGCAATTCCCTCCAGTCCAAGGCCTCCCGAAACTTCGAGCAGACAACGCCCGGCGTTGCGGCGTACCGCTTCGGCGCGGTCTTCGGCGCTGAACTCATCGAGCATGATGCGATCTGCCCCAGCTTCGAGCGCCAGGTCGAACTCGTCAAGAGTTTCGCTTTCCACTTCGACAAACACGCCTGGATGCAAGGCGCGTGCACGTGCAACCGCCGATGCAATGGAGCCCACTGCGGCGATGTGGTTTTCCTTGATCAGGACGGCGTCGTAAAGACCCATTCGATGGTTGTCGCCGCCGCCAATGCGCACCGCGTATTTCTGCGCGAGCCGCAAACCAGGAATGGTCTTGCGTGTATCGAGGATGCGCGTTGAGGTGCCGGCAGCCGCATCAACATACGACGCGGTCACCGTTGCGGTCGCCGACAGCAATTGCAGGAAGTTGAGTGCACAGCGTTCGCCGGTCACCAGGCTTCGCGCCTTGCCGCGCAAATCGCAGAGCGTCTGGTTGGCGGCGACGCGCTCGCCTTCGCTGACGCGCCAAGTGACTTCAACGCTGTCGTCGATCAATGCGAAGCAGCGTTCGAACCAGGCTTGTCCACAGACGACAGCGGCTTCGCGGGTGATGACACGTGCTGTCGCGGTCGCGTCCGCGGGCAACAGGTCAGCAGTTAAATCTCCACTACCGATGTCTTCGGCCAAGGCTCGACGAACGTCGGCATCGATGTCCGCGAGCGGCGGCAAGCGCAGGCCATCCGGACTCGCCATCATGCGATTTCCCGCAGCGCCGCGATGGCTGGCGCGACCTGTTCGCCTCGACCGAGTGATTCGCCGACGCGGTGCAATCGATCAGCCAGTTCGAGTGGATCGTCGCCACACAGTGTGGCATGGCCGACCTTGCGTCCTTCACGCGGGCTTTTGCCGTAGTCATGCCAATGTGCGCGCGGTTCGGACAGGATTGCGTTGGCGTCGGGCAGTTCGCCGATCCAGTTCAACATGACGCTGTAACCGAGCGCGGAGGTATCGCCCAAAGGCATGCCGAGCACGGCGCGAACGTGATTTTCGAATTGGCTGCACGACGCGCCTTCGATGGTCCAGTGGCCCGAGTTATGCACCCGCGGCGCCATCTCGTTGCCGAGCAGGCGATCGCCGACAACAAACAGTTCCAGGGCAAATACGCCGACGTAGTCAAGACGTTCGGCCAATGCGCGTGCGTGCGCGACGGCGCGTAGTTCGAGAGTGTCATCGACAATCGGTGCAAGGCTCGCCGATAGAATTCCACTGGCATGCCAGTTTCGTGTCAGCGGATAGTGGCGAAATTCGCCGGTCGTCGAGCGCACCGCGATCACCGACACTTCGCGCTCGAAAGCAATGAAGGCTTCAAGGATCAAGGCCGCGCCGCCCAGTGTCGTCCACGCCTTGTCGATATCGCTTTCGTCGCGCAGCAGGTATTGACCCTTGCCGTCGTAGCCCAGCCGGCGCGTCTTCAGCAGAGCCGGAAGGCCGAGTCGATCAACAGCGGCGACCAGGTCGTCACGACTGTCGACGATTTCATAGTCCGGCGTATCCAGTCCGATCGAGCGGAACAAGGTTTTTTCGGTGTAGCGATCCTGCGCCACTTCCAGAGAGGCAACATTGGGGTGGACGCGGGTGCGTTCGCTCAGCCACTGCGCCGTCGCTGCGGGAACATTTTCGAAATCGAATGTCGCCACGTCGACGCGGCGGGCAAAGTCCTCAAGCGCGTCGAAATCACGCCAGTCGGCCTGCACCAGCGGAGCAAACTGCGCTGCGCAAGCGTCAGCCGAGCTGTCGACGACAAGGAAGCGTTGCCCGAGCGATGCGCCGGCAAGGGCGAGCATGCGGGCGAGCTGGCCGCCGCCGAGAATGCCAAGGGTCGCCATGGTCAGGCGACGCTCGGATCAGGATGGTCGAGCACTTCCCGAGTTTGTTCATCACGCCAGGCATCCAACCGTTTCGCGAGCGTTTCATCCTCGCCCGCCAGCAATGCTGCCGCGAACAGTGCTGCGTTGATCGCGCCAGCACGACCGATCGCAAACGTGGCGACAGGAACACCTGCCGGCATCTGCACGATCGACAGTAAAGAATCGATGCCATTGAGCGCGTTCGATTGCACTGGCACACCGAGCACTGGCAGCGGCGTTTTTGCTGCCAGCATGCCGGGCAGGTGAGCGGCACCGCCGGCACCCGCAATGATTGCGGCGAGTCCACGTGGTCGCGCGTTGGATGCGTACTCGAACAAGACGTCGGGCGTTCGATGCGCTGAAACCACGCGCACCTCATGGACAATGCCCAGGTGCTGCAAGGTTTCGGCGGCATGGCGCATGGTTTCCCAGTCGGAACGGGAACCCATCACGATGCCGATGCGGATGGTTGCTGTGGCGGTTTCGGTCATGGCCGGCGAGCTGTAAACGGGCTATTGTAACGACACTCGCAACCGCGACCGACACCACTAATGCTTTTGCTTGCCTTGAGTCCATGGACAAACGCCTGCTCGACATCCTTTGTTGCCCAACCACGCACCAGCCGTTGCGCTTGCTGACGCGTGGCGAGTTGGACTTGCTCAACCAGGCGGCCAGCGCAGGTGCGGTAAAGCACGCGGATGGATCGGTTTGGAAAGAGCGCGCGACGGCGGCATTGGTCACACGCGATGGTCGCCGCATCTACCGCATCGAAGATGACATTCCGGTCATGCTCGCCGAGTTGTCGATAGCCACCGACTCTGTTGAAGGATTGTCGGGCTTAAACGGCTGAGCGCGCGGCGGCATGCTGCACGATCTCGTGAGTGTGATCCGCGTCACGAAACCAAGCGCGAGTTTGCCAACATTTATTGTCTCTAGTGCATTGTTGTGCGACGCTACATAGAAGAGCGTCCGGTTAGTGACGCGTTGGTAGCCAGGGACTTCCGGCGCGAACAAAAAAGGAATCGGAAGATTGTCATGAGCACGAGTGCGTCCAACGACGGCAAGGTAGTCCAGCTAAAAGAGCGGACTGCTGCACGCGAGGCGAAGGCGAAGCCGATGGGAGAGTTGCTCGGTCGCGTCTGCCAGACTGTGATCAGCCGGCTGGAAACCGTCGCCCGTGACGTGTTCGACAACGTTGACGACGTGTTGTTCGATCTCGCCGAGAAAGCCGCCAGCAATGCTTCCCAAGTTGAATTCTTCGATGGCATGCGTGAGCTGCGCAAGTCGCGGCCGCTGATCGAACGAAAGTTTCGCGCCAATATCGATCAGAGCTTCGTCGAATTCGCACGGGGCAATTCGGTCGCCGAAGCGATGCCTGGAGCGCGCGGACCGTCAGCGGAAAACCTGACTCTCGTTGACGAGCGCGAACTGGAAGAAACCCTGGCGATCGCCGGAATGGTGGCCAAGGCAGAAGGTCGTCTTTCGCGCTCGCTGTTTGCGGTGAACCAGCGGCTTGCCATGATCAACGGCGGCGCCGCCGTCGAAAGTCAGGACAGCCCGCTCGGGCCTACTGCAGTTGGCCATGCATTTCGCCAGGCCATGGCAGATGTCCAGGTACAACTGCAGATCAAATTGATTACGTACAAGTTGTTCGAGCGTTTCGCAACCAGCGCCCTGGAAAAGCTCTACGACGAAGTGAACGCCGACCTCGTCGGTCGCGGTGTGCTTCCGAATGTCCCAGCTTCTCATTCCGCAGGCTCAAAATCCGCCGGCGATGCTCGCGTCGCCGACGACCGTCCCGGCGAGACATTGGTATCGCATGCGGCAGAACGTTTGCAGCCGGGTTTTGGAACTTCGCAAAGTCGCGGCAATGTTGAATTGTCAGTTGAAATGTTCGACTCCTTGCGTGACCTGCTGGCGCAACGGCATGCCACGGTCCACACGTCGTCCGCACGGGAAAACTCGGTATCGTTGGCCGACACGCACGAGCTGCTTCGCACGCTGTCGTCCTTGCAACAGCAATTCAATTCGCGAGCCGATTTACAGTCGATGGGCGTGTCCGAAGCATCCAGCCTGATTCGCCAGGTCAAGCAGAACCTGTTCGACCAGGTTTCCCGCCAAGGTGGAGCCGATGCTCGGCCTCGCGCGGTTTCGTCGGCTGATGAAGACACCATCGATCTTGTTGGGATGTTGTTCGAGTTCATCCTGAGCGACCGCAACCTGCCTGCGCAATTCCAGGCGATCCTCGGACGGCTGCAGATCCCATACCTGAAAGTCGCTGTCCTGGACAAACATCTGTTTGCACAGGCGTCACATCCCGCGCGCAGGCTGCTGGACACGCTGGCACGCGCGGGATTGTCGTGGTCGGAGGAGTCCGACCCTGGCAATCGTCTGCTCGACAAGGCGAACATGGTCGTCGAGCGGATACTTACCGAGTTCGTCGATGATCTCGAAATCTTCGAGAGCGAACGCGCGGATTTCGAACATTTCATGAATCTCTACCGCAAGCGCTCGGATGTCGCCGAGCAACGTGCGGCGGAAACGGCCCGTGGCAAGGAAAAATTGAGCGTCGCTCGCCGGCTTGCCGCCGACGAAATGCTGAAGCGGATCGATGGCCGCCAGTTGCCGCCAATCGTCCTCGACATCCTGGCGCGACCGTGGGCGAACTATCTGGTGCTGACCTTGCTTCGCAACGGTGAGGACTCGCCGGAATGGCGAAACGGTTTGCGCTTTGCCGACGAGCTGGTGTGGAGCGCGCTGCCCAAGGAGTCGTCACGCGACGCAGAACGCTTGCAGCGACTGTTGCCGCAGCTTGAAACGGCATTGCGGCATGGACTGAGCACAATTGCCAGCCACGACGACGATATCCATCGTACCCTGGACGATTTGTCGAGCTTCTACATGGCGGCGCTGGCTGGTGCGCCAGTCGCCTTGAAGAGTGTTCGCGAAGTGGTCGGTGAAAGCCCGATCGACGCAGCGGGCAGTCGTGGTGTTGGTGCTGAGGCATCTTTCGATGGCTCACAACCCAGTCCGGTCGAAGAAGCCATTCGGTCCGTTGACAGCGACGCTGCGGTGGTCGAACTTGCGCCAGCCATGGCCGAAGACGATCCGTTTCTGATCCAGGCACGCGGCTTCAAGTCGGGCGCATGGTTCGAGTTCAAACTTCCGGAAGATGATTTCGAACGTGCGAAGCTGTCGTGGATCAGCCCGTTCACGTCGAACTTTCTGTTCGTCAACCGGCGCGGCCTGAAGGTTTGCGAGCGCGGTGTCGAGGAACTTGCACGCGAGCTGCGTGATGGACGGACCATCCTGCTGGAGCAGGCCCCTTTGTTCGACCGTGCTTTGGGCGCAGTGGTCGCTCGCCTGCGGGCCGAGCCGATCGATTCCTCGATGGATGCCGTTCTCGACGCCTGAAGCTCAGTCGTTTTGCGTACATCAAAAAGGCCGCATAACGCGGCCTTTTTGATGCCCAAAAGGGCAGTGCGCAGGAGTGCGTCAGCGCATTTGGCTGGCCACGAATTCCCAGTTAACCAGTTTCCAGAAGGCTTCGACATACTTCGGACGGGCGTTGCGATAGTCGATGTAGTAGGCGTGTTCCCAGACATCGCAGGTCAGCAGCGGCGTGTCGTCGCCGGTGATCGGCGTCGCCGCATTGGACGTACTCACCAGGGCAAGACTGCCATCGGCACGCTGCACCAGCCAGCCCCAGCCTGAGCCGAAGGTACCGGTCGCCATCTTCGTGAACTCGTCCTTGAAGGTGCTGAAATCACCGAAGGCCTGGTTGATCAGATCGGCCAGCTTGCCGGTCGGCTCGCCACCGCCATCCGGTGACATGCAATCCCAGTAGAAGGTGTGGTTCCACACCTGTGCGGCGTTGTTGAACATGCCGCCGGACGCCTTCTTGATGATGGATTCAAGATCCATTTTTTCGAATTCCGTGCCCTCGATCTGCTTGTTGAGATTGGTCACGTACGCCTGATGATGCTTGCCGTAGTGGTAGTCCAGCGTTTCGGCCGAGATGGTTGGCGCGAGCGCGTCGCGCGCATAGGGAAGTGGGGGAAGTTCAATTGCCATGGAAGTCTCCTGACCAGTGGGTGGGTAAGAATCGAGAGTTAACGCAGCCAGCACTGCAACGCAATGACCTTGAATGGGAGGCGTATCATCCCCACCCTTGCGTCGCTGTGCCGAACCATTGGTGCCTTCAGTGGCGGCCGACAAACGAGGTGAACATGGACATCAACGAACGCATTCAATCCATCGTCACGGGACATCCTATCGTCCTGTTCATGAAGGGTACCCCGCAATTTCCGATGTGTGGCTTTTCCAGTCGCACGGTGCAGGCGCTGAAGGCAGTAGATGCAAGCTTTCATTCGGTGAACATTCTGGAAGATCCAGAAATCCGCGCCAACCTGCCGCGCTATTCGAATTGGCCGACATTCCCGCAGCTCTTCATCCAGGGCGAACTGATCGGCGGTTGCGATATCGCGCTGGAACTCTACGAGTCGAACGAACTGGGTCGGATGGTCCAGGACGCCAACCAGGCGTGAGTTTTTCGCTGCCGCTCAGGCGTGCCGAAATCGGGCTGGCGGCGGCTGACCAGTCACTCGCTGGCCGGTCGGTACTGGTCACCGGTGCCTACGGCGGGTTGGGACGCACTGCGTCGATTGCTGCCGCGAAGGCTGGGGCCAGCGTCGTCCTGCTGGGCCGAAAGGCAGCGGCGCTGGAACCGGTGTACGACGAGATCATTGCGAACGGCTGGCCGCAGCCGGCGATTTTTCCGATGGATCTCGCGGCCGCGACGTCGGCCGATTTCGACGCATTGGCAGACAGCATCGAACACGAATTCGGCCGGCTTGATGGCATCGTCCATGCTGCTGCGGCGTTTGAAGGGCTTAAGCCGTTGGACCAGCAGAAACCTGACGAGTGGCTGCGCATCCAGCAGGTGACACTGACCGCGCCGTTCCTGTTGCAGCGTTCCTGCACACCCTTGCTCAAACAGTCGCCGATGGCAGCCATCGTCCATGTGTTCGATGATCCATGGCGCATGCAGAACGCATTTTGGGGCAGCTACGGCATCGCCAAGTCCGCGCTAGCGGCGATGTTCGCGATTGCTCAGCAGGAAACGGAACGTAGCAGCTTGCGCATGCACGGCCTGTTGCCGGCACCCATGCGTACCCAGCTTCGCCGCATGGCGTGGTTCGGCGAAGACACCATGAAGTTGCCGTTGCCCGATGCAACTGGCTCGGCGGCTGCGTACTTGCTGACCGATGCGGCAGCGGAATACCGCGGTCAGGTACTCGACCTGCGATCAGAAGAACCACAAGCGTAAGCTCAGCGGTTGCAGGCGTGCTGGTCGCCATTGAATTCATTGTAGGGGGGAAGGTCGATGGAAGCTGCTATGAGCACCTTGTCAGCAGGCATCCTGCTGTTCCTGATCATGGACCCACTCGGCAATGTCCCGTTCTTCCTGAGCCTGCTGAAGGGCGTTGCGCCGGAGCGTCATCGCATCGTTCTGGTGCGCGAACTGCTGATTGCCTTGGTCGTGTTGTTCCTGTTCCTGTTCGGCGGTCGCTATATCCTGGCCGGGCTACAGCTGAAGCAGGAGTCGATGGGCATTGCCGGTGGCATCGTGTTGTTCCTGATCGGCATCCGCATGATTTTTCCTCCGCCGACCGGTGGAATTTTCGGTGGAGACCAGACGGGTGAACCGTTCATCGTGCCGATGGCGATTCCCGGCGTGGCCGGCCCCTCGGCAATGGCGGCGGTCATGCTGCTGGCCAACAGCAATCCAGGCCGAACCGTCGACTGGAGCATCGCCTTGTTCGGTGCCTGGTTCGGCACGGCCGTCATCCTGTTGTCGGCCACCTACATCTATCGTTGGTTGGGCCAGGGCGTGTTGATTGCGATGGAGCGCCTGATGGGCATGTTGCTGGTCGCGCTGTCGGTGCAGATGTTCCTCGATGGCGTGGTCGCCTACGTGCGATTGACCGGCGCGTAGCTCGGATCGGGCTGATCCTCGTCGCTGGACTGCCGCCCCGGCATAATTGTCGATCCCAGGCATTGCTCAAGCCATGACGAACGCCCAACCGAACTGAAATCGGCTTGTCACAATTGACGGCTAGCCTGTTAAGATGTCGTTTAACTGACGCCCGGGACGGCATCACTGGAAAGGTTACGGGGGCAGGGTTGCCAACAGGGCTTGCGAATCGCCATCGGCGATTCGCCGTATCGAAACTTTCACCCTTTTTATCAAACTTGAACAGGTCATTGATCACGATGAATAACCATCCGATCCGGCGCTCGCGCCTGTGTCTCGCGCTCGCTGCGGCGATGCTTTTTTCCGCACCTGCTATGTCGCAAAGTACGTCGGCAACCATCGGCGGCACGATAACCGACGGACAAGGGCAACCGGCAGCCGGTGCCGAGGTGATGATTACCCACACCGCGTCGGGCACGGTCAGCAACGTGACGACCGATGCCGCGGGTCGTTACTCCGCACGCGGCCTGCGTGTCGGTGGTCCGTATACCGTCACGGTCACCAAGAATGGCCAGACTGAAACGCGCGAAAACGTCTACCTGCAGATCGGAGACGCGAACACGGTCAGCGCCAGCCTCGTTCCTGCCGAAACGCTCGATGCGATTGTTGTCACCGGCACTGCCAACTCGATTTTCAGCGCCGAGAAGATGGGCACCGGTACCAACCTGACCAACGAGCAGATCCAGGCATTGCCGTCGATCGGCCGCAATATCCAGGACTACATCCGACTCGACCCGCGCATCGCTCAGGTCAGCAAGGCTGATGGCGCGATCTCGGCCGGTGGCCAGAACACACGATTCAATGCCATCCGCATCGATGGCGTCTCGACCAACGATCCGTTCGGTCTTGAGGCAAACAACTTCCCGACCGAACGTCAGCCAGTGTCGATGGATGCCATCGAGGAAATCAACATTGGCCTGGCCAACTACGATGTGACCACCACGGGCGGTAGCGGTGCAGTCGTCAACGCGGTAACCAAGTCCGGTACCAACGAATTCCACGGCAGCGTCTACGGCGTCTATCGCAACGACAACATGGTCGGCGACGACCCTGACGGCAACAGCTTCACCGGCTTCAAGGATGAGAAGACGTACGGCGTGACCTTCGGTGGTCCGTTGATCAAGGACACTTTGTTCTTCTTCGTCAATTACGAGAAGTTCAAGCGCGCAGCGCCCGGAGCCGACCTCATCAATTCGCCGCTTGGTGACGGCGGCATCACCGCTGAACAAATCGCTCAAGTCCAGAGCATTGCCCAGAACACCTGGGGCTTCAATGCGGGCTCGCTTGACGGTGCCAACGCGCTCGGCACCGATATCGAGGAGTATGCCGGCAAGATCGACTGGAACATCAATGAGGATCATCGCTTGAGCTTTCGCTACAGCAAGCTTTCGCAGGATGTTCCCAAGATTCCCAATTTCAGCAGCAGCCGCGTCTCGCTGGACTCGCACTGGTACAACCAGAACAAGACCTTTGAAAGTTACGTTGGCGAGTTGTTCAGCGACTGGAACGAGTCGTTCTCGACCGAGATCAAGGCGTCTTTGCGTCAGTACGACGCGGTCGCCCAGCCGACTTCATTCCTGCCGAGCATCCAGATCGATTTCGGCAGCGACGCGCTCTATCTCGGGACCGAGCAGAACCGCCATGTCAACGTGATCAACACGAAGGAAAAGAGCCTGTTTGCCGCCGGCAACGTGTTCCTCGGCGATCACACCGTCAAGTTTGGTGTGGATTGGACGAATAACGAGATCTTCAACTATTACGGACGCAATCAGAACGGTGCCTACCGTTTTTCGAGCATTGCGGATTTCCAGGCGGGTAACCCGCGCAACTACGACTACCGCGCACCGGTTCCGGGTGGAAGCTACGCCGATATCCCGGCCCAGTTCGAGATCACCAATACGGGTTTGTTCGTGCAAGACAGTTGGGCGGTCAACTACAACCTGAATGTGACTTACGGCCTTCGCGTCGATACCCCGGACTTCCCGGACAAGCCGCTGTACAACGCTAACATCCAGCAAATCTACGGTCTCGACAACACCAATCGTCCAAACTCATCCATCCTGCAACCACGCTTCGGCTTCAACTACAACATCGAAGCTGATCGTCCGACCCAGGTGCGTGGTGGATACGGCCTGTTCATGGGCGCGCCACCGAACGTCTGGCTCTCGGGTATCTATCAGAACACCGGCTTGAACTACACCGAATACAGCTCCAGCCAGACCGGCGGTATTGGCCCGATCTTCAGCCCTGACCCCAACAACCAGCCGATCACGGGATTTTCGGTCGGTGGTCGCCAGAATGTGGATATTCTTGAGCCAGGCTTCAAGATGCCGTCCGTCTGGAAAGCCAATCTCGCGATCGATCACGAGCTGCCTTGGGCTGGCATCGTTGCTTCGGCCGAAGTGCTGGCGTTCTGGAACAAGGATGGCCTCTACTTCAACCGTCTCGATCTGGGCGCGCCGACTGGCGTGGCACCGGATGGTCGTTCACAGTTCTTCAACGCGGCCGGCTACAACCCGGCCAACTACGGTCCGTTCGGTGCCTTGAACGGTCGCGGCGTCAGTCCGCGCGCCAATCGTCCGGGCAACATCGGTGACGTGATTCTGGTCCGCAACACCGACAAGGGCGGTGGCAACCAGTTCACGGTCAGCCTGAGCAAGCCGATGCGCGACGCGGGCTGGTCATGGTTGGCAGGCTACACACGGACATCGGCTGACGAAGTCAGCTCGGCGACCAGCTCGCAGAACACCTCGAACTGGAACAACTCGCCGATCTACGAAGCCAACGAAAACGTGGCCTATGATTCGCGCTATGCGTTCAAGGACCGCTTCACCGGCATTGTAACCAAGGAGTTCAATTTCTTTGGTGACAACAAGACCACAGCTTCGCTGGTTTACGAGGGTCGCAGTGGTCGCCCGTACAGCTTCGTTTACTTCAATGACGCCAACGGCGACAGCCGCAGCGCGAACGATCTTTTTTACGTTCCTGCAGGGCCGGGCGACGTGCTCTTCCCGGGTGCAGGCGAGGAAGCCGCATTCTTCGCATACCTCGACGCGCATCCAGAACTCAACAAGTACCGTGGTCGCGTGGCTCCGGCCAACTCGGCAAAAGCCCAGTTCCTCAACAGCTTCGATATGCGCATCAGTCAGGAAATCCCGGGGTTCACCGCGAGTCAGAAGGGTGAGTTCACCCTCGATATCATGAATATCGGAAATCTGATCAACAAGAAGTGGGGCCAGATCGACGACTATGGCTTCTTCTCGACCCAGCGGGTGGCGACCTTTGCTGGTATCGATCCAGCCACCGGCAAGTACGTGTATCGCTTCAACAATCCGGATAGCTCAAGCATCCAGGAAGTGAATGGCGACGGCATCAATACGGGCGTCTCGCGCTGGTCTATCCAGGCGACGCTTCGCTACAAGTTCTGATCCGTCGAAACAACGCGCAAACCGACCGGCGTCCGCAAGGGCGCCGGTTTTTCTTTTTCGAGATTGCGGGCATGCTGTCCGTCGCTTTAAATCAGCAGTGAGTACGGGAATCAATCCCAGGAGTTATTGATGGCTGTCACCCATGTTCCGACGATTTCCAGCGCCACGGTGAGTGCGCGTATCACGCCTGCGGCCGGCCTGGACGTGTTGTCTCGCGACGAAATCGCGAGGCTGCGCGACGCTAGCTCCGGTGGCTTGCATCAGTTGCTGCGCAAATGCGCACTGGCGGTGCTGACCCAAGGTCACGTCACCGACGATCCACGCGAAGCCTCCGAACGCTTCCCCAATTTCGAGATCCAGGTGCTGCAACAGGATCGTGGACTGGTGCTGGAGCTCAGCAATGCACCTGCCGATGCCTTCGTCGATGGACGAATCATCAAGGGTGTCAGCGAACTACTCTATGCCGTGGTTCGCGACATCGTCTATGTGTCGGCGCAGATCGAGGCGGGTGCGTTTGATCTAACCAATTCGGAAGGCATCACCGATGCCGTGTTCCAGATCCTGCGCAACGCCCGCATCCTGAAACCCAACGTCGAGCCAAACCTGGTCGTCTGTTGGGGCGGTCATTCGATCTCGCGGCTGGAGTACGACTACACCAAGTACGTGGGTTACGAGCTCGGCCTGCGCGGCTTCGACATCTGCACCGGTTGTGGACCGGGAGCGATGAAAGGTCCAATGAAAGGTGCTGCGGTGGCGCACACCAAGCAGCGTCGCACCGTGAACATTTACATCGGCCTGACCGAACCCGGCATCATTGCCGCCGAGTCGCCGAACCCGATCGTCAATCGCCTGGTCATCATGCCGGATATCGAGAAGCGACTTGAAGGCTTTGTGCGCATGGGTCACGCCATCATCGTTTTCCCCGGCGGCGTCGGCACGGCTGAGGAAATCCTCTACCTTCTCGGCATTCTGCTGCATCCGGAAAACGCTGACACGCCGTTCCCGCTGATCTTCACCGGGCCAAAACAGTGCGCCGCCTACTTCGAGCAGATTGATCGCTTCCTGCGCCTGGCGCTGGGTGACAGCGTTGCCGAGCTGTACCAGATCATCATTGACAATCCAGCCGAAGTCGCGCGCCAGGTGCGCAAGGGCGTCGAGCGCGTGCGCATTGCACGCCTGAACACCAAGGATGCCTTCTACTTCAATTGGGCGCTCACGATCGAGAAGATCTTCCAGCAGCCATTCAAGCCATCGCACGCCGCGATGGCTGCGCTGAACCTGAATCGCCAGCAACCACGCCATGAACTCGCCGCCGACCTGCGTCGTGCGTTTTCCGGCATCGTTGCAGGCAACGTGAAGGACGAAGGCATGCGCGAGATTGCCGCACATGGGCCATTCGAGATCGATGGCGACCGCGAAATCATGCAGGCACTGGACGCACTGCTGCGCAGCTTCGTCGAGCAGCAGCGGATGAAGCTGCCGGGTGGGAAGCCGTATCAGCCATGTTATCGGGTAAAGGTGGCGTAGATTGCACCGCCCCCTTTTTGCGATGGCCGATAGCCATGCAAGTCGTCATTCCCGCTTTCGCGAGGATAACGACATGAGGGATTTTTAAGCGTCCAAACTCAACTCACACCGCCTGCACCGCCTTCTCTTTCGGTGCATCCGGCACCGGCAGGCTGCGTACTGCGATTTCACTCTGCGGGAATGGGATGCTTATGCCTTCAGCGTCGAAGCGTTCCTTGATTGCGCGCAAAACCGAAGTCCGCACACCCCAGGCGTCACTCGCATTGGCCCACGGACGAATGCCGAGGTCGACGCTGGAATCGCCCAAGCCGACCACCATCACTTGGGGAGCCGGGTCTTCCAGTATGCGGTCGTCGCTCTTCAGCACGTCCATGGCGGCAGCGATTGCCTTGCCGATGTCGTCGTTGTAGCTGATGCCGACGACGATATCGATGCGGCGCGTACCGAGCGCGCTGTAGTTGATGATGGCGTCGCCGGCGACCTTGCCATTGGGCAGGGTCACTTCGCGATTGTCGGTCGTGCGCAATCGCGTGTGCATCAACGTCACCGTTTCCACCGTGCCGGTTACGCCGGCTATCTCGACCAGATCGCCAACCCTGAATGGCCGAAACACCATCAGAAGCACACCGGCCGCGAGATGCGACAGCGAACCCTGCAAAGCCAGGCCGATCGCCAAGCCGGCAGCGCCCATCAAGGCCAGCAATGACGCAATCGGCACGCCGACGCGGTCGAGTGAGCCGACCACGACCACGATCAGCAAGACCGCGTAGGTGATGTTGCGCAGGAAATTGCTCAACAGCGGGTCGGCACCGCTGCGCATCATCACGCCGCCCACACCTCGCGACACGCGCCTTGCCACCCACCAGCCGATCAGCAGGATCAGCAGCGCAATGATCACCCGTATGCCCCACTCGGTGGCAACGGCCAGCCAGGGCTGGTTCTCGGCGGCAGAAAACCACGATTTGAAGGATTCCATCAAAACTCCCAGGAAAAATAATCCGAACAGGGTAACTGGCGTTGGATTGAGAGACCGTGAAGCGCCATCGTTGCAACCGGCATCGGCGCGCGTATTCCCCGTATCCTTCCGTACTTTCCAACGAGGTTCGCGATCATGGTCACGCTCTACTATTCACCCGGCTCCGCCAGCATGGCCGTGCACCTGGCACTACTCGAACTCGGTGTGCCGCATGAGTTGCGCCTGGTCGACATGGAAGCCCGTGCGCACAAGGACCCCGAATACCTGCGTTTGAATCCAAACGGACTGGTGCCGACGCTGATCATCGATGGTGCACCGGTATTCGAGTGCGCAGCCTTGTTGTTGTTGTTGGGCGAACGCCATCCCGACGCTGGTTTTGCGCCAGCTGTCGGTGATCCGAAACGTGCGCAGTACTTGCAATGGATGGTGCATCTCACCAATACGGTCATGCCTGCATTCCGGCAATGGTTCTACCCGCAGGATTTCGCACCGGCTGACGTGGAAGCGCAGTCCAAGGCAGCCGCTACGAATCGGATTGAGGCCGCTTGGGATCGTATCGAGAAACAACTTTCAAACAATGGACCGTACCTGCTGGGTGCGGACCTGAGTCTGGTCGATCTGCTGCTGGTCATGCTGATGCGCTGGTCGCGCAACATGCCGAAGCCGGCCGACCGCTGGCCCGCGCTTGCGAAACTGGCCGGCCTGGTCAAGCAACGTCCGGCCTGGCGCGAGTTGTATCGGGTCGAGCAACTCACCGACTGGGCATAAATCTAGATTTTGCCGAGGAAGCCGCCGATCGCCGCGCCGAAATTCTCGATGTCGACGAGGAACGCATCATGTCCTTGCGGGCTGTCGAGCGCGACGAATTCCGCGTCCGCGCCGCCAGCGGCAAGTCCATCGGCAATCTGCTGTTGCTGATCGAGCGGAAACAGGATGTCGGTGCTGACACCGATCACCAGCGCTTTTTCCACGCGAATGTGGCGAAGCGCGTCGTGGTCCGCCGGGCTGACGCATTCGGCAATGTCGAACCAGTCGCTGGCGCGCGAAAGAAAAAGGTAGCAGTTGGGATCGAAGCTGCGCACAAAGCGTTTGGCGTGACCGATCAGGTACGACTCGACCTGGAATTCGGCGGCAAAGGGTTCGTCGTCGCGCTGTTCTGAATCGAGACGAATGCGCGCAAAACGGCCGGTCCACTCCATCGCCGACCGGTAGGTGATGACACCCAGCTTTCGTGCGATGCTCATTCCCGCTTCCGGGTAACAATCATCGGTGTAGTGGCCGTCGTTCCAGTTCCGATCAAGCCGGATCGCTTCTCGCTGCAAGGATCGGATCGCGATCGCGAAGGGCTGGGCCTGCGGTGCGGTTGAGATGCTGATGTGTGTGCGGGCCGAGTCCGGATGCAGCAGCAGGTAGGCAAGCGCTGTCATGCCGCCCATCGAATTGCCGACCAGGCATGCCAAGCGTTCGATGCCCAGTCCGCGCACCAGCTCATGCGATGCGTTGGCGGCGTCGTCGAGGGTGAGTTCGGGGAAATCGATGCGATAGAGATCGCCTGTCGCGGGGTTGATCGACGCCGCGCCGGTCGAGCCCTTGCAACTGCCGAGCGTGTTCGCGCAGATCACGAACCAGCGCGTCGTGTCGATTGCCTTACCCATGCCGACGATGCCTTCCCACCAACCTTCGTCAGGATCTTCCGGACTCGATGCCATGTGTGCGCTGGGCGAGAGGCCGGTCAGGATCAGGATGGCGTTGTCACGTTCGGCGTTAAGCTCGCCCCAGGTCTCGTAAGCCAGTTGAGCACCATGCAGCTCGCCGCCACGCTTCATTGGAAACGGCGACGACAGCGGAAAATAACGACGGGCGTCAGGCATTGCGGGCAGGGCGTGCGGCGGGTGGGCAATGTAACGCGTGCATTGCGTGCCGGCCAGTTTTCGCACGCACCTGGATCAATCGCAGTGCGGCAGGTTCTGCGCGTCGGCGGCGGCCCAGGCCACCTGGTGCGGATCGAATCCGCTCGCCAAGGTGGGCTTGATGATCTGGAAGTACGGCGATACGTCGAAATCGCGAGGCATGTACAGGCTGGAGTGGCGAATATGCAAAATTTCACGTGCGTGGCAACGGCCGTCGCGGCCGCGACGTCGAACCACTTCGATGTCCGGCAGCACCGGATAACGCACCGACGCGAATGCCTCGGCGATCAGTGACGAGCAGATGGCGCGGGTGGGGTCGCCACTTCCCAGTGCCAGCATCTGACGCCTCATGGAATTCGGCACCGGTGGCGTGCGGATCAGGTAGCGCGCCAGATCGACGATGTTGCGCAGGTCGTAGCGGTTGCCGACGCGGTCGAGTGCATAACGTGCAACCCGATCAATTTCCTCGGCGTCGAGCCCAACCGGACGGCAGATTCGCGTGTGCTGCTGGGCGTAGCTGGTGACCGACACTTTGCGGACACCTTCGTTGATGTCAGCCTCTACCAGCAACGGACCGGCATCGACCACTGCAGTGTTGGTTGCGTTTCCAATGCAGAGCGCGGCATGCGACCACGTCGACTGGGTAAGGTAGCAAATTGCCGTCGAAAAACGACTGCTGCCTTCGACCAGCAACACGTCGCCTTTGCGTAGTGTTTCCGCGAGCTGCTCGGGCCGGGATGTGGTGACGTGGGAATCGTTGCGGCGAGGCTCGGACAGGTAACGCGCCAGCACCTTGCCCAGCCATCGCAGCGGGCCGCGCGCCATCAGCTAGGGCACGGTCTGGTCGATGCTCAACATGATCGCTTCCTTCTGTGTCGTGTCGATTGGTGCGGACAGGGTCTGCCAGTCGCCACTCTTGGCAATCGGATCACCACTGCGCGAAATGCGGGCACCGATCACCACTTGCTGAAAATCGGAGAGTTTCATGTTCGGCAACATGCCCTTGCTGTCGTCCAGGGTAATCGTCGTTGGCAACTGGCTGACCGTGAGGCGCTGGATCGCCAAGGGCATTGGTGGGCCGCTGACGGCGCGTGCGAACACGAACACGGTCATCGATGGCTCCACTTGCGCAGCCAGGGCCGGATCAACGCTCACCGAAATCGTGAGCTTCGGCCGATCGACGGCAACGGTCTGGGATGGCTGCGATGGAGATTCCGCAGGAGGTGCAGCAGTGGGCGGCAGGCCAGCCTTGCCACGCGCATCGTCGATCTGCGCTTGCACACTCGCGGCGACCGGCGAGCCGGCGGGCAGCAGGCCGAGCAAATGCGCCCACGTCGCGATCGACGCGGCGTACTCACCAGCCTGGTATTCAGCGACACCGCGCAGCCAGAGTGCACGTTGGTTGTCCGGCTGGATCGCCAACGCGCGATCCAGCAATTGCCTGGGTTCGCCCGAGAAACCCTTGCCACCATCCATCACCAAGGCCTGCGCATAGTCGGCCATCACGTCGGCATCGTCGGGCAGCAACTCGCGTGCATGCTTGAAGGCGTCAATCGCCTTTTGCGGATTTTGCATCGACTGGTAGGCGCGACCGAGCAGTGCCCAGCCTTTTCCGTCGTCGGGATCCTGTTCAAGTTTGGCGGCAAGCCCGGCGACTGCCTGGTCCATATCGATGCCTTCGGCATTGGCAGGCACAGCTTGACGAGCAACTGGGTCGAGTGCCTGCGGTGTGCCGACGCGCGAGTACGCGAAGATGGCGAGGGCAGGCAACAAGAGCACCGCAAGCAGCAGGGCCACGTAGCCGCTGTGCGAACGAGCGGGGCGCGCAATTGGATTGATTGTGCCGTCTGGCCCGTTCACTGCCGCGATCTTGACAGCATATTCGTCGGCGCTGATCGCACCACTTTCCAAGGCTCGGTCCAGTGCCAGGCGTCGCGTTGCCCTCGGATCAGCATCGCGGTGCGCGCGCAACAAGGGCACGACGATGAAGGCCAATGCGAGCAAGGTCATCACGGCGGCGCAGATCACGAAAGCGGTCATGACCAGTCCTCATCGTTAATCGCAGGTTTGGGCTGAGTTCCGTGAGCAAGACCCCGACTGCGTCGTCGCACGATCAGCCCAATCACGACCGCACCGATCAGCAGCACCACGAACGGGCCGAACCAGAGCAGCAACGTGCCGCTACGCAAGGGTGGGTCGTAGAGCACGAAATCGCTGTAGCGATCGGTCAGCCATTCCTTGATCTGTGCATCACTCTTGCCAGCCTGCATCTGCTCGAAAACCTGCTGGCGCAAGTCCTTGGCCAGCGGTGCGTGCGAGTCGGCAAGGTTTTCGTTCTGGCAGACCAGGCAGCGCAACTCGCGCGTCAAATCCTGAAAACGCAGTTCTTCGGCGCGATCCTTGAAGGGCAGGGGATCGATGGCAAACGCAGGCGACACGATCGCCACCAGCATCGCCCCAAACACAAGTCGCGCCAGCATCGTCATGGTGCCACCTTTGCCTCAGCTATCGCGGGCAGCAATTCGTCTCGCAAGGAGTCGGGCGTTATCGGTCCGATGCGCTTGTAGCGGATGATTCCGGCAGCATCGACGATGAAGGTTTCCGGCGCGCCGTAGACGCCAAAATCAATCGCCGCGCGACCGTCGTAGTCGACGATCACGATGTCGTAGGGATTGCCAAATTGTGCCAGCCAGCGTTGCGCATCGGCCGGTTCGTCCTTGTAGTTGAGGCCGACCAGCGGCACGCCGAGGCGCGCGCCTTCCGCCATCAGCAAGGGATGCTCATCGCGACAGGCGATGCACCAGCTGGCGAATACATTGATCAGATACGGCTTGCCTTTTAGGTCTGCGCTGCCGTAATTGCGCGACGTTTC
>JBATAQ010000070.1:0-6867 GCA_049661925.1 Dokdonella sp. | reverse complement strand
GGGACCGCGGAAAGGACGCTCTGGTTAACCCCACGCGGTGATCAGCCGCCGTTCCTTTCCTGCCGTTCCTTCTTGCGCTTGTCGTCTTCCTCGCGCCTCTCGTCCGGATACTGGCGCTTGTACTTGCGCGCATCCTTGATCATCTGCTGCGGGTCTTCCGGGAAATAGTCGCCTTCGATCTTGGCGAGCTTGTCCTCTTCAAACGTGAGGATCAGATCCTTGCTTTCCATCTTGCCGCGACCACGACGGATCGACGACACGTAGTCCCAGCGGTTCTGGTCGAAAGGGCTGACCACGGATGGCGACCCCATGATAAGGGTGACCTGGCGCTTGGTCATGCCGACTTTCAGCGAATCGACCGTTTCCTTGTCGAACAGACTGCCTTGCTGCACATCCAGCTTGTAAATGACGTTACAGCCGCTGGTGGCGAGGATCACGACGAGGCTGAGTAAAAGATGGCGCATGCGCTTGAATCCAACGGGATAACCGGGGGCCGGATGATACACTAGCGCGGTCATCCAGCCCCGCCCCGACATGCGCTACAAGCATGCGTCGAGGCGCCAGATTCAGGTACGGCCAACGCCCTGCCGATGGGAGCAAGACCTTGGAAACCACCGATCTGCGCCGCGCCGGTCTGAAAGTGACCCACCCGCGCATGCGCATCCTCGACATCCTCGAGAACGGTGCCGGTCGCCACATGACGGCCGAAGACATTTATCGGCATCTGCTTGACCAGCACGACGACATTGGCCTGGCCACGGTATACCGCGTGCTGACCCAGTTCGAGGCAGCAGGATTGGTGTTGAAGCACAATTTCGAGGGCGGCCAGGCTGTCTACGAACTGGATCGCGGCAAGCACCACGACCACATGGTCGACATCGATACCGGCAAAGTGATCGAGTTCCACAACGACGTGATCGAACGCCTGCAACACGAGATCGCCGCCGAACACGGGTATCTGATCGAAGACCACAGCTTGGTGCTGTATGTGCGGGCGAAGAAGAAGGGCTGAGGGGTGGGTCGCTGAATTTGCGTCATTCCCACATAGGCGCATTGGCGTCCGGAATGATCTCGCACAGTTGGTTCGCCGACCGTCATCAATGACGACGTTAGCGGTATTACCGACCCGAGAAGTTGCGACGCTCGTACCAAACAATCGACCCAGACCAAGTTGAACAACGGTCGGAGCTGCTTAGAGGTTGTTCTCGTCGTCCATCAGCACGCGCAACTGCTGCTCAATCTGCTCGCAACGCTTCGTAAACATGGCCACTTCATCCCCGGGCCATCCGGCCTGCCGCTTTTGCGCAGCTTCCAGGGCGCGCACTGCTTCTTCAAGCGCCACAGCGCCGCAGAATCCTGCCGATGCCGCCAGCCTGTGCAAGCGCTCATCCAGTTGCTGATTCGCGTTCAATTGGCGCGACATCAGCGCGAGTTCGCCTGGCAACCGATCCAGTTCGGCCAGCAGCAGCCCACGCAGGGCTTTAACTACACCGGCATCGCCACCGACAACGGCGAGTGCCCGGGCCTCGTCGAAAAATGCATTTGCGGCATCGCCGTCTCTGCAGTCGTAACGTCGCAGTGAGTTTCCGAGGTCCACAATTGTGATCGGCTTCGGCAAAACGGCGTCGAAGCCAGCGGCAAACAGGGCGTCGAGCCTGTCGCGGTCGGTGCTGGCTGTTGTTGCCAGCGCCGGCGCGTGAGTTGATTTGCCAGGTTCCGCGCGAATCTTTCGCAAGGCCGCAGCACCGTCAAGGATCGGCATTCGTGCATCCAGCAGCAATACGTCGAAGCGCTCGCTGGCCGCACGTTCCGCCGCCGCTGCGCCGTCGCCGACAGCAACCGCTTGCCAGCCGAGCTGACGCAGCGCGGATGCAAGGAAGTCGAGCGTGATCGAGTTGTCGTCCGCGACGAGGAAACGCAGCATGTCCGTGCCTTGTGTGTCCATGGATGATGGGAAGCCTGTGCTGTCAGAATGGTCGCCCATGTGGACCCCGTCAATCCCATCGTTGCGGCACCTTTTCGTTTGCCTGAGCGCGTGTTCCGGCGCGTTGCTCGCGCTGCCTGTGTTCGCGCGCAACCTGCAACTCGACGCGGAGCGCGTGACATCGCCCGGATTGATCGCGACGACGCTGTCGCTGAGGCTTGATGGCAACGCACTCACGCTCAAGATTGATCGTGCGCAGGCGGACGCGATTGGCTTTGACGGACCGATTGACTGGCAATGCGAACTTTCGCAAACCGATGCCGGCCGTCGAGAATGTGCGGGACCGTTGAATGGTGCCGTTGGCAAGGACGTGAAACTTGGCGTCTCGATCGACGCGCAATCTGCTGCTATCACATTGAGCCGCGACGCGGCGAGCCTTCGTCTGGACCTTCCTTTCACGGCTGGCGCTGCCATAAATGCTGACTTGCGACGCGCACCGCTGGAGTGGCTGGCGCCAACGGTGCGGCGCTATTTTCCAACGGCCCGATTGCGCGGAGGTGTGCTTGATGCGCGAGTGATTGCGCGATTCGGCGATGTGATCGATGTCGAGTTCAAGGGCGATGCACTCGATGCAAATTTGGGAACAACGCTGGCGCTGGACGGCGTCAATATCGACGGCAAGCTGTATTGGGATGCGAGCGCAGATCTGCCGAAATTGCGGCTCGACGCGAACGTCGGCGGCGGCAGCATCGACACGCCGACCACGCAGATCAACTTGCCGACCGCGCCGTCGCCATTGGCGATTGAAGCGCAGGTGCTTGAGGGCGGACGCTGGGAGTTGAGCCAGTTGGACTGGGCCGATGAAGGAGTATTGGCGTTTACGGCGACCGCTGAAATCGATCCCGATGCCGTCGTTTCGATTCGCCGCCTGCGCGCGAAAATCGCCGACCTGGATCTGCAACCGGTTCGAACACGCTATGCGCAACGTGTGATCGACGAGATGGGATTGGCAGATATCGCGACGACCGGTCACGTGCACGGCGAACTTGATATCGACAATGGCGAGGTCAGTCGGGTTGATCTGCAAGCGTCGGGCATCGAAGTTGCCGTTCCCGCCAGTGAAGTCGAAGTGAAAGGCTTGGCCGGTCGCTTCGTCTGGGCACCGCGTGGAACAACTCCTGCTGCCGAACTGCGCTGGAAATCGGTCGCGTTCGGCGGATTGAAAACAGGACCGCTGACAATGCGATTGCGTACAAGTGACGGCGCCATCGAATCGGTGAAACCCTTTGCGCTTGCCATCGCGGGAGGCAGCGTCGAAGTGCGTCGCCTGCGCTTCGACCCACAGGCGAACGCCGACGTGCCGATGCTCGATGCCGATCTCGCGCTGCGCGATCTCGGCTATGACAATGCGGCCGGAACGATTGCCGCTGCTGGTTTGAGTGCCGATGCGCAACTCACCGTGGCCGATCCGTTCGGTCTTCCGCGTGTCGTCGCCGTCGCGAAAATCACGGGCGGCGAACTGCTCTACAAAAGCGTGTACGTGAAGCTGCCGAAAACGCCGGTGGACGTGGCGGTGCAGGTGCAAGGGACCGGCCCCGAGCGATGGTCAATCACGCAGTTCGACTACAGCGATCAAGGCGTGCTCGACTTCCGCGCCAAGGCAAAACTCGATCTCGCCGCGACCAAGTGGCTGCCGGAACTGAAATTGCGACTCAGCGAAATCCGGCTGGCGAAAGCGGCCGAGCGCTACGGTTCATCGTGGCTCGCGGCCAAGGGCTATGCGGGCCTGCGCCTGTCCGGCAAGTTGGCCGGCGAACTCGATTTCGATGCGAGCGGCATGCAGCGTTTCGCCCTCTATGCAGACCGCATCAGCGTTGACGATGCCGAAGGGCGTTTCGCGATTGACACGCTCAATGGCGCGGTCGACTGGACGCATGGCAATGTCCGACCGGCCACCAGCATTGCCTGGAAACGATTGGAGTTCTATCGCATCCCTTTCGGTCCGGCGACGCTGCCACTGGCGTCAAACAACGGCGCGATCGAATTGACCCAGAAAGTGCCGATCAATGTGCTCGGCGGCAAACTGATTCTGGAAAAACTCAAGCTGGAACCGCAATCGGAACGCGGCGAACGCTACGGGGCAGCGATCGCCATCGCCGGCATCGAGATGAGCCAGCTGTCCGAACGGCTGGGCTGGCCGCGCTTTCCGGGCAACCTGTCCGGCGGCATCCCCGATATCAGCCTGGTAGGCGATACGATCAATCTGGACGGTGGGCTGAATCTGTACGTTTTTGACGGCAAGATCGATATCAGCGGCGTGACGCTTGAGCGACCATTCGGCGTCGCACCTTCGCTGGGTGCCGGCATCTACATCCGCGGACTTGATCTGGCGCCGTTGACCAGTGCGTTCGAAATTGCCGCCGTCACCGGACGGCTGGATGGCGATATCAAGAAGCTGCAAATGGTGGACTGGAGCCCGGTGAGCTTCGACGCATGGCTGCACACCAAAGGCGGCGGCCGGATGAGTTACAAGGTGGTGCAAGACGTGACCTCGATTGGCGGCGGTCTGGGTTCCATTACGCAATCCCTGCAAAACCTGGCGATGAAGGTAGTCGATACGTTTGGCTACAAACAGTTCGGCATCCGTTGCAAGCTGGTCGACACGGTCTGTGCGATGGGCGGCGTCGATGTTGGTACACAAGGCGACAGCTACACTATCGTCGAAGGTGGCGGCTTGCCCCGGATCAGCATCGTCGGGCATCGTCGGCGCGTCGATTGGCCGACCTTTGTCGATCGCGTGCTGGAAGCGATCACCGGCAAAGGGCCTGTCGTCGAATGATTCACCATTACCACTTTTTCGCACTGAAGGCACAGCCATGCGCAAACTGATTGCAGCAAGTATTTTCACCCTGGCGGGCGTGCTTGCCGCCTGCGTGACCATCAACGTCTATTTCCCTGCCGCCGAGGTCAACGCGGCGGCGCAGCAGTTTGTCGAAGACGTGATCAGCGGCGCGCCGAGCAAGGCTGAGCAGCCCGAGCAGAAGCCGGTTCCTGTGAAAAATCCGGGAACGATGTTGCTCGACCTGCTGGTGCCGAGCGCCTATGCGCAAGCCGACATCGCCGTGCAGACGCCACAAATTCGTGCAATTCAGTTGCGCATGAAGGAACGCTTCGACAGCTCGCTGTCGGGCTATCTGAGTAGCGGAACGATTGGCTTGGGCAACGATGGCTATGTCGCCGTACGCGATGCCGCTAGCGTGCCGTTGTCGAAACGCGCTGCCCTGAATCAGGCGGTCGCTGACGAAAATCGCGACCGCAAGGCGGTCTATAGCGAGATCGCATCGGCCAACGGCAATGCCGCCTGGGAAGACAAAATCCGCGCCAGCTTTGCCAAGCAATGGCAGCAGCAGGCCAAGCCCGGTTGGTACTATCAGGACGACAGCGGCGCCTGGAAACAGAAGTAACGGCGCGAGCGTCCATGTCACGATCAAATCAGAGAACGCGGCCAAAGCTCGAAGCCGACGTCGACATCACCAACCTGTCACACGATGGCCGCGGCGTCGCCCGCATCGGCGAGAAGATCGTGTTCGTGATTGGGGCGTTGCCCGGCGAGCGTGCGCGCATTCGTGTAGTGCGTGGGCATCGTCATTTCGACGAGGCTGAAGTCGTCGAGTTGCTGAGTCGCTCGCCGGATCGCATCGAACCGCGCTGTCCGCATTTTGGCACCTGCGGCGGCTGCGCCTTGCAGCACCTGTCCAGCGAAAAGCAGATCGCGTCCAAGCAGCAGGTGCTCGCGGAAAATTTCATCCGCATTGGCAAGGTCGAGCCGAAGGAATGGTTGCCGACGCTGAGCGATCAACCTTGGGGCTACCGCCGCAAGGGCCGTTTGTCGGTGAAGTGGGTCGACAAGAAAGAAAAGGCGCTGGTCGGCTTTCGCGAAAACGATTCGCGCTTCGTCGCCGACCTGCGTGAATGCCACACCTTGCTGCCGGAAGTCGGCATGCGGCTGGCCGACATCAGCCAACTGATCGGCAGCCTTGATGCAAAGCGCGAGATTGCGCAGATCGAAATTGCCGCTGGCGACGATACGGTTGCGCTGGTATTCCGCCATCTCGTTCCTTTGACTGACGCAGACCGTGAACGACTGACGGTATTCGGCCAACGCTGCAGCCTCGCTATCCTGTTGCAGTCCAAGGGGCCGGAAACCGTCGTGCCACTATGGCCGGAAACAGTGGATCTATCGTTCCGCTTGCCCGATCACGATCTGGAGATCGCCTTCAAGCCGCTCGACTTCGTGCAGGTCAACGCGGGCATGAACCGGCGCATGCTGGCGAGCGCGATCGGACTGCTTGATCCGCAGCCGACCGACCGTGTGCTGGACCTGTTCTGCGGACTCGGCAACTTCACCCTGCCGATCGCGCGTCGCGTAGCCAGCGTGGTTGGCGTGGAAGGCGAATCGAACCTGGTCAAACGCGCCGATGAGAATGCCCGGCGTAATGGTCTGACGAACGCCGAATTCGTCACCGCCGATCTGTTCGCCGATCAGCGTGGCAGCGATTGGACGCGTCGTGACTACGACAAGTTGCTGCTCGATCCCCCGCGCTCCGGTGCCGCGCAGGTGCTGGAATACCTGCCGCGAAAATCGGTAAAACGCGTGGTCTACGTGTCCTGCCATCCCGCATCGTTGGCACGCGACGCGGGCACGCTGGTAAACCAACACGGATTCCATCTCGTCAAAGCCGGTGTGATGGACATGTTCCCGCACACCGCGCACGTCGAGTCGATTGCACTGTTCGAGCGTTGAGATGAAGACAAGTGCCAGGGGTGTTCTGAGCAAGTCCGCACAGGCGTCACTGGTCGGTCTGCCCGCAGATCAAGGCGCGTCGCCGAAGCCAGACTGGCCCGTCTGACTAGGCGGCGCAACGCGGAGCTGCGGGCAGACG
>JBATAQ010000069.1:0-10941 GCA_049661925.1 Dokdonella sp. | reverse complement strand
CCCAACAGGATTTCATCAATGAACGGGATGAAGTCCGGTATCAGCAGGTCGGCAACGAATAGCCCCGCCGTGATCATGGCCAGCTTGGGAAAGCGCAGCCCTTCGGCCCAGCCGAGCAAGCGCGACGTTACGGGATTCTTCATGGACAAACCCAAATCTGGATGGGCTGCCACGATGCGTGCTTGCCGCCGTTGTTGCAAGAGGAGTCAGCGAGGCATGCGTTCGCCATCGTGGCGCTGGCTGGTATCGTGCGCGGCCAATGAAGATCGATCCTGAACGATTTCGCGGCATCGACCGCCTCTACGGCGCTGGCAGCGTTGCTCGCTTGTCGGGAGCGCATGTCTGCGTGGTCGGGATTGGTGGCGTGGGATCGTGGGCAGTCGAAGCGCTTGCGCGTAGCGGCATCGGCAAGCTGACGCTGATCGATGCGGACGACATCTGCGTCAGCAACGTCAACCGGCAATCGCATGCGCTGGACGGCAACTTCGGTCGCAACAAGGTTGATGTCATCGCCGAGCGGGTGAGGGCTATCAGTCCCGGCATCGAGGTCGATGCGCTGGGCGTATTCCTGACGCCCTCGACACTGGAACAACTGCTGGATCGCGGCTACGACCTGGTGCTCGATTGCTGCGATGCATTTCGCGTCAAGGTCGAGATGATTGTCTGGTGTCGTCGCCGGAAATTGCCGTTGATCGTGTGCGGATCGGCTGGTGGCCGTACCGATCCGACCTTGATCCAGATTCGCGATCTGTCACGTACCGAGCAGGACGCCATGCTCGCGCTGGTCCGCAAGAAGTTGCGTGACGAATTCAAGTTTCCGCGTGATCGCAAGCGCTACTTCAGCGTTCCGGCAGTGTATTCGCTGGAGAACGTGCGCTATCCACAGACCGATGGCACGGTCTGTGGAATCCGACCGGAAGCGGTGGATTCAATGAAGCTCGATTGCGGCGCAGGACTCGGCGCGGCGATGCATGTGACGGCGACTTTCGCGATGGCGGCGGTTGCCAAAGCGTTGACGAAGTTGCTGGCAACGAGTGCTGAAGAAAGCAGCGCCAAATAGCGCTTTTCGATCAGCCCGAAAAATCAGGCCACGCGCTCGACCGCATAGTCGGCAAGCACATGTAACGCATCGCGCGCCGCACTTTCGGGCAATGCCTTGAGCGACTTCTGCGCCGCTCGCGCGTATGCGACCGCGCACTGGCGTGTGTAGTCGAGCGCGCCCGAATCGCGAATCGCCTGCAACATCGGTTCCAGCGCATCGATGTTGCCGTGCTTGATCGCAGCACGCAGCGTTGCTGTGATTTCCTCCGAGCAATGTGCGATGGCGTGGATCACCGGCAGGGTTGGTTTTCCTTCGGCCAAGTCGTCGCCGATGTTCTTGCCCAACGTTTCCGCGTCCGACACGTAGTCCAGTACATCGTCGGCGATCTGGAATGCGTAGCCCAGATCCAGGCCGTATTGCGCCAGTGCGTCCTGTTGATCCATCGGCAATTTTCCGAGCATGCCGCCAAGCCGCGTCGCCGCCGAAAAAAGCACCGCGGTCTTGCGATCAATCACGTCGAGGTAGGCGCGCTCGTCGGTATCGGGATTGCCGATGTTGAGCAACTGCAACACCTCGCCCTCGGCGATGCGATTGGTGGTGTCGGCGAGGATCGACATGATCGCCATCGAATCCAGTTCCACCATCATCTGGAATGATCGTGAGTAGAGGAAATCGCCGACCAACACGCTGGCCGCATTGCCCCATAACGCGTTCGCCGTCTTGCGGCCACGACGCAGATCCGATTCATCGACGACATCGTCATGCAGCAGGGTCGAGGTGTGGATGAACTCGATCAGCGCCGCCAGCGGAATATGTCGCTCGCCATCGTATCCAGCAGCCTTCGCGGCGAGCAGGTGCAGCATCGGTCGCAGGCGTTTGCCACCGCCGGCGATGATGTGTTCGGAAATCTGGTTGATCAGCACAACATCGGACGCGAGGCGACTGCGAATCAGCGTATTGACCGCCTGCATGTCGGCGGCGGCCAGTTGCTGCGCATCGGCGAACGTCGTGATGGTTGCGGGCGCAGTACTGGCGAGGATCGAACTCAAAAGGTTGCCTGGTTGCGGGTTGCGCCGATTATACCGGTGGCCGGATGATCGTCGTCCGAACATGGTGCCGCGGCGAACGTCGCCGTTCGAGAAGGCAATGGTATCGTTTCCAGCCCTGACCAACGTCGCCCTGATTCGCAGCGCCTTCATGACGAAAGCGCGCACGATCAACAGACACGAGGAAGTTCGATGGATCCCCAGTTGCTCGAAACCCATGGCCCGCGCGAATCGATGGACTACGACGTGGTTGTCGTTGGTGGTGGTCCGGCTGGCCTTGCCGCCGCGATCCGACTGAAACAACTCGCTGCAAAAGCGGGTAGTGAGTTATCGGTTTGCGTGCTTGAGAAAGGCTCGGAAATTGGTGCACATATTCTCTCTGGCGCCGTGATCGACACGCAGGCACTCACTGAACTGCTGCCGGACTGGAAACAAAAAGGCGCGCCGCTGAAGACGCAAGTCAGTGAAGACCGCTTCCTGTTCCTCACCGAAACCGGATCGATGAAGGTGCCAAACTGGGTGCTGCCGGCGTGTTTCCAGAACCATGGCAACTTCGTCGGCAGTCTCGGCGGCCTGGTTCGCTGGCTGGGCACGCAGGCCGAAGAATTGGGTGTCGAAATTTTCCCAGGTTTTCCTGCGGCTGAGGTTTTATACGGCGAATCCGGTGAAGTGGTTGGCGTGGCGACCGGCAATGTCGGCATCGACAAGGAAGGTGACGCGACCGAGAACTTCCAGCTCGGCATGGAACTGCGCGCCAAGTACACGCTGTTTTGCGAAGGCTCGCGTGGGCAACTCGGGCGCGAGCTGATTGAACGCTTTGAACTGGACAAGGATTGCGATCCGCAAAGTTATGGCATTGGCATAAAGGAAGTGTGGGAGATTGAGCCATCGAAACATCAACCCGGCCTGGTCGTTCACACTGCCGGTTGGCCGCTCGATTCGAATACTTACGGCGGCTCGTTCCTCTATCACTACGATGACAACAAGGTTGCTGTCGGCTACGTGGTGGGACTGGGTTACGACAATCCGTATCTGAGTCCATACGAGGAATTCCAGCGCTACAAGACCCATCCGGCGATCCGCGGATTTTTCGAGGGCGGGCGACGCATTGGCTATGGCGCGCGATCACTCACTGCTGGCGGCTTGAACAGCTTGCCAAAATTCGTGTTCAACGGTGGTGCATTGGTGGGTTGCGAAGCGGGCTTCCTCAACGCCTCGCGCATCAAGGGCAGCCATGCCGCCATCAAAACCGGCATGCTCGCAGCGGAAGCCGCGTTTGAGGCAATCGCCGCAGGTCGCTCGCACGACGAACTTGCCAGCTACCCGGAAGCCTTCAAGAAGTCGTGGCTACACGATGAGCTCGACCGTTCGCGCAACTTCAAGCAGTGGATGGACAAGGGTTTGTACCTTGGCACGCTGATGGTCGGCCTCGAGCAAAAACTGTTTGGCGGCAAGGTGCCCTGGACCATCCATCGGAAAAAGCCGGACTACGCGAAGCTGAAACCGGCCGATCAGTGCACGAAGATCGACTATCCGAAACCGGATGGCGCGCTGACTTTCGACAAGCTGTCGTCGGTATTCCTGTCCAGCACCAACCACGCTGAGCGCCAGCCCGCGCACCTGACCTTGAAGGATCGGTCGCTACCGAAAACAGTCAACTGGCCGATCTACGCCGGACCTGAGCAGCGCTACTGCCCGGCTGGCGTCTACGAATACGCGGCTGATCCGGAGGGCGGCGAACGCCTGCAAATCAATGCGCAGAACTGCGTGCACTGCAAAACCTGTGACATCAAGGATCCGCGCCAGAACATCGTGTGGGTCGCGCCGGAAGGCGGCGGCGGGCCGAACTATTCGGGGATGTAGGGTTTTTTAGCCCGCGTCGACAGCACAGGCTGGCGAACCGCCGTTTGCCATCGCTGATGCGGGTTTCGCAATCGCAGCGGCCAATCTCGCCAGCGCGCGTTGGTGGCCTTGCACCAGCGCGTTGTAACCAGCACCGACAGGCTCGTTGATGCGACTGCTGCACGAGAGCGCCGCTGCGTTGCCAGGCGCGCGACGCAGACTCCACGCCGCGGTGATCGATGCCTGCACGCCGGGTTCGGAATCGAAGCGGCGCAAGTCCACGCGAATCTTGACCAGCTTGCGATCACCTTGCGGCAAGCCGCCTAGGTTTTCACCGGAGTGCGACGCGACCAGGTCGGAAGCGATCGCATCTCGAATTTCATCGCCGAGCGGCGCAATCCAGCGTTCTGTTTCGACCAAGGCAATGCCGGCGCCGGCTTGACGCACGACCAGTTGTGGCTGATCGACCTGCAAGGGAACGGATACTGATTCAAGGTCGAACGCGAATGCCGAAGATTTCGCCGCCGTCGTCATCAACGCTGCCGAATTCGATGGAACCAGCGTGTAGTAATTGACCGGCGCCGAGGCGCAGCCGCCGACGCCAAGAACGATTGTTGCGATCAGCGCCAGCGAGCGTGATGGATGGCTCTGCATCATGGATTCTCCTTTGCAGGCGGCGTTGCTGCCGGCGCCGGCGGATCGTTGCGACCACGGATCAAGGCTTCCGGATGGCGATCAAGGTAATCGCCGAACACGCGCAGCGAGCGCGCCATACGTTGCACTTCGCGCAAGGTCTGACTCAGGTCGTTCAGCACCCTGGAATCACCACCGACGACGCCGTTGACCGAGCCCAGAGTCGTCTTCGCGCCATCAAGCGTGCCCTTGAGGCTCGGCAACACCTCGCCGTTGACGCGTTGGATGGTCTTGTCCAGACCAGCCAGACTGTTGTTGAGGTTCTTGCCGATCTGGTCGAGTGGTATGCCATTCACCTTCTCGACGATTTCGGCAAGCTGTTCCTGCAACTTGTCGAAACTGCCGGGCACCGTCGGCACCTGCAGCGGTTCGGCGGCGACGTCGAACTCGACCTTCTTCGCGTTCGGGATGAAGTCGAGCGCGACGTACATTTGCCCGGTCAACAGATTGCCGCTGCGCGCTTGCGCACGGAGGCCATTCGCCACCAGCTTGCCGAGCAGGTGCGCGGCGCTGGAGTCGCCATCATCGCGTTGCGCCATCGCAACCAGTTTGTCGTAAGCGGCACCCAGGCGGCGCGGGTAGACAACCGCACTGACTTCGACCGGAAAACGCTGAGTCTTTTCGTCGTAGTCGAGCTTGACTGATAACACGCGGCCAATTGCTACACCGAGGAATTCAACTGGCGCATCGACGGCGAGGCCACGCATCGACTGCTGGAACCGCATCTGCAGGTACTGCGGTTCGCCATCCGGCGGTGCCATCGCCATCGGCATGTCGTCGTACAGCGTGAACTGGCTGTTCTCTTCCGCCACCGGTGAGGATGACGCTGCATAGGTTGGCGTCTGGAAGGCGACACCACCGGCCAGCACGGTGGCCAGCGACTGCGAATTGATCTGCAGGCCGTTCGCGCCCAACGATACGTCGACGCCGCTCGCGTTCCAGAAACGTGTGGCGTCGCTGACGTAGCGGTCATGTGGCGCATCGATGAACACCTGCAGCGATACGTTCTTGCCGTCCTTGTCGAGTTCGTAGGCCACCACGCGACCGACCTGGATGCGCCGGTAGTAGACCGGCGAGCCAATGTCGAGTGAACCCAGATCTGCAGTGTGAAGTATGAAGCGCTTGCCCGGCGCGCCGTGGGTAACAGGTGGCGGCGTTTCGAGTCCGACGAAGTCTTCTCGATAGTCCGTCGACTCGCCCACGTCGGCGCCAATGAATGCGCCGGAGATCAGCGTGTCGACGCCCGAGATTCCGCCCAGCCCGACGCGCGGACGTACTACCCAATAGCGCGTGTCGGTGGTCGCGAAGCTGGTAGCACCCTTGTCGAGATCGACTTCGGCGACGATGGTGCTGCGGTCTTCGCTCAAGCGAATCGCGGTGACCTTGCCGATCACCACATTCTTGTATTTCACCGGCGTCTTGTTGGCTTCGATGCCTTCGGCGGTCTGGAAACTGATCGTGATAACCGGCCCGACTTTCAGCCACTTGCCGACCACCAGCGAAAGGCCGATCAGTGCCGCGATTGCCGGCACCAGCCAGATCAACGACACAGCAAATCGCGATCGCTGGCGAACTACCGGCACCGGCAGGTCGGCGATCTCGTCAACCAATTCGGAAGCCTTCTCGTTTTCAGTCATCGTCGCTGTCGCCATCCCAGATCAGGCGCGGGTCGAAACTCATCGCTGCGAACATCGTCAGGACGACGACCAGTCCAAAGTAGATCACGCCCGGTCGTGGCGCTGCCGAACCAAGCAGGCCGAAATGGACCAGCGCCGACATCAGCGCGACCACGAAAACATCCAGCATCGACCAATAGCCAATCAGTTCGACGCCGCGGTACAACTTGGCGCGCTGGCGTCGTCCGTGCCGCACGCCGCGCTTGGAGGTTACCAGGAGCAGACCGAGCGCGATGAATTTCAGCGTCGGCACAACGATGCTGGCGACGAAGATGACGACCGCGATGTCGTATTCCTTGTTCTGCCAGAACTCGATCACGCCGCCGATGATCGTGTTGTCGTAGGAACCGTACAGCGAAGCCGTATTCATGATCGGCACGACGTTCGCTGGAATGAACAGGATCGCTGCGGCAATCAGCAGCGCCCAGGTGACTGCGTAGGCGTGGTGTCGACGTTGATGCAGCGCGCTGCCGCAGCGCGGGCAGGAAAGGCCATCGTCGCCGCCCTCGTGGCGACAGACCATGCCGCAAATATGGCAGCCGACCAATCCAAGGTCGATTGCGCGCGGTGGGACGTTCAAGCGTTTGCCTCGTCAAGTTGACCAGAACCATCGCGCAGGTTCTGGTCCCACAAACCGCGCAGGTCCGCCGACGATGCGACGGTGGCGAGAATGGTCAGGGCGCCATAGGCGAAGATGCCGGCACCAGCTTCAACGTCGTAGTACGCCGAAGATTTGACGATCGCGACCAGCACGCCGAGGACGAACACCTCGACCATGGCCCACGGTTTGATCCGCGCCAAGACCACCATCAGCCCGACAAACGCCGGTGCGCGGCGGCCGCGTCGCGCCCAGGCTAGCAACCAGAAGATGCCAGCCATGCGCAGGAACGGCACAATCAGCAAGGTGACCACGGTGATGCTGGCGATGATCGGATAGCCATCGTTCCACATGAAAACCGCCATGCCCCACAACGTAGTCGCTTCGTGCTGCCCACCGAGGCCGAGGCTAAGCACTGGCCACGAATTGGCAATCACGAACAGAATCGACCCGGCCAGTGCCATCGCCTGCAAACCATCCAGTTCCAGCCACTCGCGACGTTCGAGCACCGCATCGCAGCGAACGCAACGTGAACTCTCCCCTCGCGACAGACCGGGACGGCGATAGACGCTGTCGCAGTGTTCGCAGATCAGCAGGGGCGATGAGGCATTGAGACGCAAGGTCGCGACCATCCGGCGTTGGCCGGCCATTATCGCGTATCTCAACTTCGTCAAGTTGTTTCGCTGACGCAACAGGAAGCGAAGTTGGCGCGGATTCACGCGGCGCTTTGCATCATGGCGAACGTGCGCATCCGCGCCTGTGACGGAGACTAGCGATGATCTTTCGAACTTCCTTGATGACGGCTGCCGTGGCTGCCGTGGCGCTCCTGGGTGGCTGCGTCTATCCCGATACCCGCGCAGACTATGGATCCAATTACGACCGTGGTCGCAATGACAATGGCTACAACGACGACTATCGTGGCAACTATCGCCAGACCGGCGTTGTGACTGACGTTGAACGTGTCAGCACTCGCCGTGGTGGCGGCACCAGCGGCGGCGGAGCGGTGCTCGGCGCCATTATTGGAGGAGTGCTTGGCAACCAGGTCGGCAAGGGCGATGGCCGAAAGGCGGCAACCGTTGCTGGCGCGGTGGCCGGTGGCTTTGCCGGAAACGCGGTTGAGGGCCGCAATGATCGCAATGCAGACGCCTGGCGCATTTACGTCGATCTGGATGACGGGCGCAGCGCGACGGTGACCCAGTCCCGCAATCCGGGCCTGCGTCGCGGTGATCGCGTGCAAATCCGCAACCAGCAGGTCGAGTTCCTTCGCTGATCGAAGCTTCGACATCAAGTAGCGCGACGGGCATCCTCGGGTGCCCGTTTTTTTTCTTTTTGCCTCGTGCCGCCATTGCAGATTGGTGAACGGAACGGTTGGATATGATGGGTCCTTCATCGTCCTTGCAAATCTCCCATGCGCGCAGCGCTGTATCTTCTATGTGGACTACTGGTCGCCTGCGCTGTTGCGCCGCTTCCTATCGAGCGGCCTACGCCACTGTTGTTGGTTTCCATCGACTCATTTCGGCCGGATTATCTCGAGCGTGGCCTCACCCCGACGCTGTCCGCCATCGCCCGCGAAGGCGTGCGCGCGCGCTGGATGCAGCCCTCGTTTCCCAGCCAGACCTTTCCCAACCACTACACGCTGGTGACCGGAAAGTGGCCGGATCACCATGGCATCGTCAACAACACGATGACCGACCCCGCTATTCCCGGCGTCCGTTTCAGTTCCGGCAATCGCGGCGCGGTCGGCGATCCGCGCTGGTGGTCGCAAGCGGTTCCGCTGTGGGTGACCGCGCACGAGGCTGGTTTGCGTACCGCGACGCTTTTCTGGCCGGGATCGGAAGCGCCGAATCGTGGTATTCGCCCGGACGACTGGATGAAGTATGACAAGCAATTGTCCGGCGTTGAGCGCGTCGACAAGGTACTGGGTTGGTTGCAGCGGCCTGCATCGACGCGACCCGATTTCATCACCTTGTACCTCGACACCGTTGATATCGTCGGCCATCAATTCGGCCCTGATTCTCCGCAACTGGATAGCGCCCTGGGCGATGTCGACGCGGTGCTGGAACGTCTGTTCGCGGGTATTCGCGACAGCGGAATGGATGGCCAGATCAACATCGTGATCGTTTCCGACCATGGTATGGCGGCAGTCGCGCCGGACCATGTGATCGTGCTCGACGACGCTGTTCCGGCGGATTTGATCGAGCTACAGGTAGCCGGCGTGTTGACCGGTGTGACGCCCAAGCCTGGCTGGGAAGCGGCCGTGACGCAGAAACTGTGGGCCAGCGAATTGCCATGGCAATGCTGGCGCAAGACTGATGTGCCGGCGCGTTTGCACTACGGAAGCAACCCTCGCATTCCAGCGCTGGTCTGCCTGGCCAATGAAGGCTGGACCAGCGCAACTCGCGACTGGCTGGACAAGGGCAACCACTTGAAACGTGGCGCGCATGGCTACGATCCGCAACTGGCGTCGATGCGAGCCCTGTTCCTCGCGACCGGCCCTGCATTCGCGCACAAGCGAGTGATCGCGCCGTTCGGCAATGTCGATGTCTATCCAATGCTGGCGCGACTGCTGGGCTTGGCTCCGTTGCCCGGAGATGGCGCAATCGACCTCCTGGAACGGGTAGCGCCTGACCACAACGACGGTGCTGTGCCGCCACCTGATCCATCGTAGAATTGCCGGCCATGATCGAATTTGGCCACGCCACCCATGTTGGGCTCCGCCGCGAGCACAACGAAGACACCTACTATGCCGACGGCGACCTTCGACTGTGGCTGGTCGCAGATGGCATGGGTGGTCACGACAACGGCGAGGTTGCCAGCGCCATCGCTCGTGAAACGCTGATCCGCGAAGTGGGCGAGGGCAACAACATTGTCGCCGCCATCCAGCGCGCCGATGCCGAGATCATCGACCATTCCAGCAAGCGCTCTGAAATACTGCCGATGGGCACGACCATCGCCGCGCTGACCATCGACGCCGATCACGCCTACCAGGTCGCCTGGGTTGGCGACAGCCGCGCGTACGCGTTCAATGGCGAATTGCGCCAGTTGTCGCAAGACCATTCTTATGTGCAGGAGCTGGTCAGTCAGGGCGCGATAACGTCCGACCAGGCGCGCACGCATCCGCATCGCAACGTCGTCACGCAAGCGCTGGGCGTGACCGATCCGAAATCGCTGCGCGTGGAATGCGTCTCCGGTATCTTTGAGCACGGGATGCAGTTGTTGCTGTGCAGCGACGGCTTGACCGAGGAAGTCGACGACGCTCACATTGCCAGCCTGCTGTCACGCAAGGAATTGTCCGCGCAGGAGTGCGTGGAGCATTTGATCCTCGCCGCGCTTGATGGCGGTGGATCGGACAACATCACCGCGGTGCTGGTGCGCCGTAGCTGAGTTGCACTGTCGAAGCGCTACAGACCCGGCTGTCACCACCGCCAGCGCGGGACCGGTATTGCATGCATCGACGGTTTTACGCGCAGACTGCAATTACCGATCCAGCGGACTGATCACGCCGCCGCCGCCGCGATTGAGCACGTGGGTGTAGATCTGCGTTGTCGATACATCCTTGTGGCCGAGCAGTTCCTGGATCGTTCGCAAGTCATAGCCGGCTTCCAGCAGATGCGTGGCGAAGCTGTGACGCAAGGTGCGCGCACTGAGCGACTTCGCAATGCCGGATCGCAGGCGCGCCCGTTTCAGGGCGCGCGACAACATCGAATCATCGAAGTGATGTCGGCGTACGACGCCATCGCGCGGGTCGCGCGAACGTTGCACCGACGGAAAAACATACTGCCAGCCAAACTCACGACCTGCGCTCGGATACTTGCGCGCCAACGCATGCGGCAGGGCGGCTTCGCCAAAGCCCGCATCCAGATCAACGCGATGCAGGTCACGCGCGCGGTCAACCTCGAGCAGCAACGGCTCCTTCTGCGAGCGCGGCAACATCGTGCGCCGATCCTTGCCGCCCTTACCATCGCGAATGGTGATTTCGGAGCGGGCGAAGTCGATGTCCTTCACGCGCAGTCGCAGGCATTCCATCAGCCGCATCCCCGTGCC
>JBATAQ010000068.1:0-15430 GCA_049661925.1 Dokdonella sp. | reverse complement strand
GTTTCGACGATGCGATCGCACGCGCGACCGAAGTGCTGAATCAGGAAGGCTTCGGCATCCTGACCGATATCGACGTCAAGGCCACGATGAAAAAGAAGCTCGACAAGGACTTCCGCGACTACCGCATTCTGGGTGCCTGCAATCCCTCGATGGCGTGGCAGGCGTTACAAGCTGAGGACATGATCGGCACGATGTTGCCGTGCAACGTGATCGTCCAGCAGCGCGACAATGGTGATATCGAAGTTGCCGCGGTCGACCCGGCGGCTTCGATGCAGGCTGTTGACAATCCCGGTCTCGCCCGCGTGGCCGCAGATGTGCGTGACAGACTCAAACGCGTGATCGATTCGCTCTGAAATGTGGAGCATCCCTGGCCGATCAACGAGAAACACGGAGTAGCCACCCATTTGGAGTGAGCGCGTCTTCGAGAACACTCAAGCATTGAGACCAAGCAGGTCGCAACGCATCGCCGACGTACGTGCGTGACGGGCAGTGCAAGGTGTGCGCCCACGTCGACTGCCGCGCGTCAACCGACTTCAAGCGGTTATGGCGACAGACTCAGACTGAAGATCACCTGCGACGCATTCTCGGGGTCCGGTTTGCGCTCGAATCCCAGGTAGTGGGCCAAGTCGGACATCGCGAGATTCTCGGCCGAGTCCATCGACCACATCGTCTTGATGCCTCGGCTCCTGGCCACGTCAATCAGGTGCCTGAGCATGATGACGCCCAGTCCTTTCCCCTGCCAGTTGTCCATGACCGTGATTGCACACTCGCAGCTGGACGCATCGACGTTCGTGCTGTATCGGCTGACGGCCACGAACTTGTCCTTGCTGTCGTCGTGGACGACCGCGGCGAAGGCGACTTCGTGCTCGTAATCGATGTCGGTGAATCGTCTTAGGAGCTCGTCGCTCGGATGGGCAACGTTGCCCAGGAACCGGTAGCGTCGGGAGTTTGGTGACAGCGTCTCGATGAAATCGCGCTCCGCTGCAAAGTCCTGCTTGCAGATCGGCCGAATCAACACGTGGCTACCATCGCGCAGCGTCTCGCTCCAGCGCGGATAATCTGGCCCGGATTTCAAAGAAATCAGTTCGTCGGACGATGACATGTCTGGCTCCTCGAAGAAGTTGGACAAGTTTGCGCGCTGGCTTGCCTCGCCACATTGACGTGGATCAAACCAGGGTCGCCCGCTCCAAAACGACGAGTCACCAATCTCTGACTGCGAGCAGGCGGGCGGTGGCGCGCGCACTCGTCGTGGGCGAGCAGTCGTGCACTACTCGCCATGCCAAAGTTCGTGACTGTCGACCAGCACGCGCAGGTGGGCTTGCTCGGCGTCGGCGCGCGCGGATGCTTCGGCGAACGCGATCTGGCGATGGCTACGCTCGGCGAGCAACCATTCCGCGAGCGGGAGTTCGCCCAGCTCCCAGCCGCGACGGGTGCGGCGGCTGGCCTCGTTGCTGGCGGCAAGCGCGCGTTGTTGCGCCAGCCATTGCCTGCGGGTCTGCTCGACCATTCGGACCGTCTGCGCCGCTTCGCGCTCGGTATCGCGGCGCATCGCGGCGGCATCGTCGTGGCGGGCGGCAGCGTTGGCTTCTTCGGCGTCGGCCAGTGCGCTGCGATGACGGCCACCGATCGGCATGCTGAAGACCAATCCAAGTGCACGTTCGGCACCGCCGCGGTCGCTCATCACGCGCAAACCCAGGGTGGGATCGGGCAGGCGGTCAGCCCGTGCCCGCGCCGCCAGAGTGTCCGCCTGGTCTGCGTCCGCTTCGATGGCCGCGATCTCGTGGCTGCGCTGGATGATGCGCTCAACCCACGCGGCCGAGGTTTCCGGTAATTCGCGCGGTTCGCCAACGGTCGGAACCCTGTCGGGCAGCGGTAGAGACGGAAAGTCGTTCGCCAATGCGGCCTGTGCGTCGGTCAGTTCGCCCTGTGTGGAAACGAGTGAGGCCTCGGCCTGTGCCCCTTCGACGGTCAGCAAGTCGAGGTCTTTCTGGGCGGCGTCACCCAACTGTACGCGTCGGGTCAGCGCGGCAAGTTCACGCGACAGCGAGGCTGCCTGTAGCTCGGCTTCATGCCTGCGTTCTGCGGCGCGCAGCCAACCGATCCAACGTTCCAGCAGCGTGCGCGCAGCCTGATGGCGGGCGTCGTCCAGCCGCAGCTCGGCAGCAGTAACGCCAAATTCACCGATCTTCCGGTCCAGGGTCACCTTGCCTGGCCAACGGAAAGCACGGCCAAGCTGCGCCTCGAACTCATTGTAGTGACGGTTGCCGCTTTCGACATCGGTACGGCGAACCTGCGGGATCGCGCTTACCTCGAATTCGTGCACACCAATCGCGCGGGCGCGAGCCTGTGCGCCAGCCGCATCGACGCGTCGCATCGCGGCGCGCACGGTTGGCTGCGTCGCAATGGCAGCGTCGGCCAGCGCCGGATCAGGAAGCCAGTCTTGCGCCTGCGCGAGCGGCGTGACCAGCCCCGACAACAGAATGATGGCGGCCAGAGATCTCATCCCAGTCGTCCCATGTCCAGCACGGCTTCGGTCCACCAACGCACATCGCGCGAGTCCACGTGAGTACGCAGCAGCTCCAGCACTTCGTCCCGGTTTTCGGCCGGAATCAGCAGCCAGAGAAGACGTCTTTTCACGCGCCCACGCACGCGCTCGGCGTCGGAGGCTTTGCTGAAATCGCTGGTGTGACCATCGACGTTCAGCAGGGTGAAGCCCGGCATGCGCGGGTCGGCACTCAAGGCCTCGGTGAGTGGCGTCTCCAACTGCGGTGGAAATATCAGGTTAAGGCGGATCCATTCAGTCATTTCGAGGCGCTCCTGTCGGTACGCTCTTGTCGGAACTCGGTGCCGGTGGCAGACCAAAGCGGCGGTAGAGCAGTGGCATCAGCAGCAGGGTGAGCGCGGTGGCGCTGATCAGACCGCCAATGACCACGATGGCAAGCGGACGCTGGATTTCCGAGCCCGGACCGGTGGCGAGAAGCAGCGGTACCAGGCCGAAGGCGGCGATGCTGGCGGTCATCAGCACCGGACGTACGCGCCGCCATGCGCCTTCGCGCACCACCGAGGTGATGTCGAGACCTTGATCGTGAAGCTGGTTGAAGCGGGTGACCAATACCAAACCGTTAAGCACCGCAATACCGAGCAGGGCGATGAAGCCGACCGATGCCGGCACCGACAGGTATTCGCCTGACAGCCAAAGCGCGACAACGCCGCCGACGAGTGCGAATGGAATATTGAACAGCACCAGCAGCGCCTGCCGTGCCGAGCCGAAGGTCATGAACAGAACCACGAAGATCAACGCCAAAGCCACCGGCACGACGAGGGCCAGTCGTGCCGCCGCACGTTGCTGATTCTCGAACTGACCACCCCATTGCAGACGGTAACCCGCTGGCAGCGACACATTGGTTGCCACTGCGGCTTTCGCTTCCTCGACGAAGCCGACCAGGTCGCGTCCGTTCACGTTGGCTTGCACCAATGCATAGCGCGATCCGTGCTCGCGGCCGACCTTTACCGGACCGCTGCCCGACTCGATACGCGCGATACTCGACAGCGGCACTTCACCGCCGTCGGGCAGGCTTATCCGCAATCGAGAGAAACGCGCTGCGGACAGACGAATCTCGTCGCCGCCGCGCACCAGGATCGGCGTGCGGCGATCGGGTTCGATCACCTGGCCGGCGCTTATGCCTTCCAGTTGCGCACGCAACTCGTCCTGGACATCGGCCACGGCAAGCCCTTGTCGGCCCGCCGCCAGTGCGTCGATCTCCACCTTCAGATAGTCCACGCCCTCGGTGGTCTGGGTCAGCACGTCTTGCGCGCCGTTGATCCTCTCCAGTGCCGTGGCGACGCGCTGGGCAAGATCGCCCAGCGTGCCAAGATCGGCACCGAATATCTTTACCGCCAGGTCGCCGCGGCTGCCGGTCAGCATCTCCGACACGCGCATTTCGATCGGCTGGGTGAAGCCATATTCGATGCCGGGGAAATTCTCCAGCACCTTGCGCAGTTCGCCGGTCAACCACGTCTTGTCGCGCACGCGCCAATCGTCTTTTGGCTTGAGCTGCAGGAACATGTCGGATTCGTTCAGACCCATCGGATCGAGGCCAAGCTCGTCCGAACCGACTCGCGAGACGATGTGCTCGACCTCTGGAACGTTGGCCATGATCGCGCGTTCGACAGCCAGGTCCAGCTCTGCCGAACGCTTCAGCGAAATCGACGGCGACTTCATCAGTTGGATCAACACATCGCCTTCGTCCATCGTCGGCATGAAGCTCTTGCCGGTACCGAGATAGGCGACCACACCGAGCAGCAGCGTCAATGCGCCGGCAATGAACGCATAGGCGGGCTTGGCCAGCGCCTTGTCCAGCAGCGGACGGTAGGCGCGGTCGACCTGGCGCATCAGCCACGGCTCGCCATGTGCACCCTCCTTCATCAAATACGAAGCCAGCACCGGTATGAAGGTCAGCGAGGCCAGCAGCGAGGCGCTGAGCGCGAACACGATGGTCAGTGCGACCGGTGCAAACAACTTGCCTTCAAGGCCTTGCAAGGTGAGCAGTGGCAGAAAGGTAAGGGCGATGATGAGCATGCCGGCCGCAACCGGCGTGGCAACCTCGCGAGTGGCGGAAAAGACACGATGCAATCGCGGCAGGTGCGCGCCGGGCGCATCAGGGCTGAGTCGGGTGACGGTGTTCTCCACGACCACCACGGCCGCATCGACCAGCAGACCAATCGCGATGGCCAGGCCACCCAGGCTCATCAGGTTGGCACTCTGCCCGGTCAGTCGCATCAACAGGAAGGTGGACAGCACGGCGAAGGGCAGGATCAGCGCGACCACGACCGCCGCGCGCAAATTGCCGAGGAACAGAAGCAGCAGGATCACCACCAGTACCGACGCTTCGAGAAGTGCGCTCTCCACTGTGCCGACCGCACGTTCGATCAGCGTGCTTCGGTTGTAGAAGTTGACGATCTTCACACCTGCGGGAAGCGTCGTCTGCAACTGCTCCAGCCGCGCCTCGACGTTCTTGATCAGCTGTGAGGCATCGGCACCGCGCAGAGCCACCACTATTCCCTGCACCGCTTCCTCATGGCCATCGCGCGTGACCGCACCATAGCGGGTCATCGCTTCGGTTCGGACCTCCGCGATGTCGCGGATGCGCAGCGGCGGCGTGCCGGACTTCACCACCACGTTGCCAATGTCGTTTGAGGTCTGCAGCGCACCTTCGACGCGGACGATCAGCGCCGATTCGCCAACGCGCAAGCGACCGGCACCGTCGTTGCGGTTGTTGCGCTCCAGCGCGTCCGCCACATCGCGCAGATGCAGGGCATTGGCAGCGAGGCGGATGCGGTCGGGGACCACCACGAAGCTTCGTGACTCACCGCCCAGCACGTTGACGTCGGCCACACCGGGAATGGTTCGCAGCGCTGGTCGCAGGGTCCAGTCGAGCAGGCTGCGCCGCTCCTGCAGACTCAGGCTGCCGCCTTCAATGGTGAACATGTAGACGTCCGACAGCGGCGTCGAGATCGGTGCAAGCCCACCGTCGACATCGGCGGGCAGCACAGGCGCGACGTTGGCGAAGCGTTCTGCAACCTGCTGTCGCGCCCAGTAGATGTCAGTACCCTCGGCGAAATCCAGGGTGATGTCGGCGATGGCGTACTTGGCGGTGGAGCGCAATATCGTCGCGCTTGGTACGCCGAGCAGTTCCATTTCCAGTGGAGTGATGACTCGTGCTTCCACTTCCTCCGGCGTCATGCCCGGCGCCTTGAGGATCATCTTTACCTGAGTCGGCGAAATGTCCGGGAAGGCATCGATTGGCAGGCTCATGAAGGCCAGTGCACCAGCGCCAGCGACGGCGAACGCAATCAGCAGCACCAGCAGGCGCTGACGCAGCGAAAATTCAATCAGGCGGGCGAGCACGGCGGCGCTACTCGACCACCGGTGCCAGCGACTTCAGCACGCTGCCGCCCTTGCTGACCACCGGCATCCCGGCCCTAAGCCCGGCACCGCGCACCACGGCGGTATCGGCATCGCCGCCAAGACGTTCCACCACCAGACCGCGAAAAGCCCCGCCGTCCTGCACGAACAGCGCTTCGCGCTGGCCGTGCGGTTGAAGCGCGCTCACCGGCACCGTCACCGCACCCGGCGGCGCAGGCAATTGCAAAGTGATTTCGAACTGCTGCCCGGCGACCAGAGTGCCGGGTGACTCGGCGCGCGCGCGCACACGGAGCGTCTGCGTGGCGGCGTCGGTATCAGCGCCGACCGCGACCACGATGCCTTGTGCGTCGCCAGGCAGGCTGATGGCGAGTCCCGGCCGAAGCTGCGCGTGCAATGCAATCGGAACGCTGAAGCGGATATCGAGTGCGTCGGTGTCTGCAATGACGAAAGCCGGCGCCATTGCCTCCACCGCCTTGCCGGTGGTGACGTTGCGGCGCAGGACGAGTCCAGCCTGCGGTGCGAGCAGATCGTATTCACCCGGCAAACCATCGGGCGCGCGACGCAGTTGCGAGAGCATGGCATTCGCTTCGTCGAGTGTGACCCTGGCGGCCGACGCACGCGCCGCACTCTCGGCACGGCGTGCGGCGGGGATGATCCCCTCCTGTGCCAGCGTGGCATCGCGCTTGGACTGCTGCGCGGCCACTCCGGCTTCGCTACGAGCGCGAGCCACGTCACCCTGGATGCCGATCAGTTCACGACTATGCAAGCGCAACAGCGGCTGGCCAATGGCGACGCGTTCGCCTTCGTCCACCAGCACACGCGTAACCACACCGCTGAACGGTATCGTGACCTGGCTGCTGGCCGTCAGCGGCGGCATCGCCTCCGCAGGCAGGCCGGTCACCGGAATGGTCTGGGCGGCGACCGCCGCGATCGTTTCGAACCCAAGCGACTCACGTTGCTCCGTGCTCAGTCGCACGCGACCGTCGGCGTCGGCAACCGGTGCGGCGGCTTGCGTTTCAGTAACCGTGGGGGCAGGCACCCGCAGCCACCAGATAGCCAGAACGACCAGGATCGCGCCGATCACGATGGCGGTCCAGTGAACAGGTTTAAGACGGGCGAGTCGCATCATGTCGTCTCATTGGCGCGGAAATACGATGATGTTAAGGGCGCAAGCTTTGACTGCGCTTTGGGGTGCGGGCAGCGCATTGCCGCGCTTGCTAAAGCGCTGCGATTGTCCCCAGTCGCGCTACCACCGCGCCATCCTCCAACGTGAAACCGAGCCTCAGTCCGAGTGCTTCGGCCATGGCCGAAGCCAGCGCAACTCCCAGACCGGCATGGCCGGCATCGCCGTCCGCGCCGCGACCGCGCCAGTAGCGTTCGCCGAAACGGCTGACGTCGTCGGCATCGATCTCGGGCGCGGCATTGCGGATGCACAAGGTGTGCGCATCATCGCGTGTTTCGATCCACACCCGCGTCGGCGTTTCGTGGTTGCCGTATTCGTATGCGTTGTGCAGCAGGTTCGTGAGAATGCGCTCGAGCATGCCGACATCGCTGTGAACCCAAACGGCGGAAGGTAGATCCATGACGAAGTGCCGCTCCGCATCGAAACCTTCTGCTTGTGCCAATCCGTGTATCTGTTGGCGAAGCAGCGACGCCAGGTCGAGGGGATCGAGCGCTGGCGCGATCTGTCCGGATTCGTAACGCGCCAGTGCCAGCAACGCCTGGATGCCGCGCTCCATCCGCGCATTGGCGGCAAGCGTCGCCTGCAACCCGGCGCGCAGGGCATGCGTGTCACCGGCGTCGAGCGCATGTTCCGCGCTGGCGCGGATCTCGGCCAGAGGTGTGCGCAACTCATGGGCGATATCGCGTGAGAATCGGCGTTCGCGCTCGGCCGCTTTCATCAGCCGACGCAGCGCATCGCGCACTGCCACGGCATACGGCCGCAATTCGCGCGGAAGATGTTTAGTCGCCGGCGCGGCATCTTCGTCGACTCGCAGCCGACTGAGGCGCTCGCCCTCGGCGTGCATGCTGGAAAAAGCCTGCCGCAGTAGCCACAGACAGATCAGCACCGCCAGCACGATGGCCAGCGCGATTCCGCTCAACAACACGACATGCAAGTTGCGTTCGGTGCGGTCCCAGCTCTCGCGCTCGGTCGCCAGCACCAGCCAACCGCCGTTGATTCGGCCTTGTTGCAGGCGCAAGACGACGGCGCGCCCACGGTGGCCGTCGGGCAGCAGCGTATCGTGGAAATTGGGCAATCCGTCCGATTCGGGCAAGGACAGCGCACCTTCGCCGCTGTTGGCAGAGGCCAGTCGCAACCTGCGGTCGGCATCGTACAGCGCGAAAAATTCGGCGTGACCCGCCAGGTCATAGGTTGGCAACAAACGGGGCAACTCTTGCGGGTCGTGTTCGGCGACCTGTTTGGCGAAACCCTCGGCGCGCGCGGCGAGGAACTGATCGAGCTGCGCGTACATTGCCCGATCGACGAGGACGTCCAGCACCAGAAACAAGCCGCCCAGCAACACGCCGATGGCGAGCGTCAGCTGCCATGTCAATCGCCGCTGTAACGACCATTCGCCAGCAGAGGCCGCCGTTGGATGTTCAGTCGATGACATAGCCGAACCCGCGCCGGGTCTCGATCACGTCCGACACGCCGACATTGGAGAGTTTGGTGCGCAGGGTACTGACGATCACCTCCACGACCTTGTCCGAGGCCTCGCTGGCGCTGTCATAAAGGCGGTCGAATATCTGCGGCCGCGACAGGACGTGGCCACGTTCGCGCATCAACAATTCCAGCAGAGCGTATTCCTTCGGTGTGAGCATCAGGTCCTGTCCCTGCCAGCGCGCACGTCGAGAATGCAGATCGATGCTGAGTTCGCCCACCTGCAGCTCGGCGTCGCCCGATTCCTGCGGCCTGCGCACCAGCGCGCGTAGCCGTGCAAGCAGTTCGTTCAAGGCAAACGGTTTGACCAGGTAGTCGTCGGCGCCGGCATCGAGCGCGGCCACCCGGTCACCGATCTGGTCGCGCGCTGAAAGCATCAACACGCGGGCACGACCACCCTTGCGGCGCAGATCGCGCAGTACGTCGATGCCTTCGCGGCGTGGCAACATCCAGTCCAGCACGACCAGGTCATAGTCGTTTTGGCTCAGGAATGCGGCAGCAGTGACGCCATCGGCTGCGTGGTCGCAGCTGTACCCCTCGCGCGACAGGCTGCTCTTGAGCACGTCGGCGAGCGTTGGCGAATCCTCGACGATCAACAGACGCAAGGCGGTACCTCCAGAATCACGTTCCGCAAGAATCAGCGCCCGGACCCACTGGCGGTCGGTCAACGCGGTCGCAGCGCTCGTGCAGAGCAGCATGCAGCGACAACCTGTTGCCACGCTTAAAACTGTAAGTGAATCCTTGCGCCAGCGCTTGAAGAGCTGCGGTGGAAACGGAGCCTACTTGGCAATCAACGTAGCCGACGCCGCGGGCCACTATCAGAAAACGCTCTGGATATCGGGCACGAAGACCAAGTACTACAAAAACCTGCGCGATTGGGCTCGCGGCAGCGGCCTGAAGCCGAGCGAATTCGACGGCGTGAGTGGCACCAGTGTGGGCAGTGGGCGCGCCTTGAAAGTCACCGCCGACCTCGCCGATGCCTTGATCGACGCGGGCTACGAGATATGCGTGGACTCTGCGGTGGAAGACGGACGCGACGATCCGGCGGATGCGCGTACCCGGTTAACCATGACGGGCGCCCGTAAAACGTCGACTGGGCGCGGCTATGTCCAGTCGTTCACCTACGACTTGTGACCGCCTGCGTGGTGTTGATCAGAGCATCCCTAGGACGACCACATCATGCTGCGCCAGGTTCACTCACTTCCTGCGCTGATCGTTAGCGCGTCGCTTGTCGTGCTGGCGATTCCGGTCGTGGGTTTCCAGCATCACGTCTCACAACAATCAGCCCCGGCTGGGCCACCCACCTCGAGCGTTCCAAGCTCCGCGTGTCAGGGATTCGCCGCAGCCGGGGTCGTTCGACTTGCAATCGGTGAGCGGTTGGGTAAGATAGTGAGTAATCACTATCTTTTGGCTATCCTCATGAATCGACCTCGTAATTTGCCTGCTGATGAGCGCCGTGCGCATGCGGTTGAGGCCGTGGTTGAACTGGCCGGCACCCAGAATCCCAGCGAAATCACCACGGCGGCGATCGCCAAACACATGCATCTGACCCAGGGTGCGTTGTTTCGCCATTTTCCGAGCAAGGATGCAATCTGGCAGGCGGTGATGGAGTGGGTAGCCGATCGCCTGCTGGTCCGCGTCGACCGTGCCGCGGAGGGGCTCGATTCACCGCTGGCAGCCATGCGCGCCATATTCATGAGCCACGTCCAGTTCGTCACCGAGCATCCCGGTGTGCCTCGCATGCTGTTCGGAGAATTGCAGAAGGCCGGAACGACCGGGCCAAAGCGCGTCGCGCAATCGTTGGTCCAGCATTACGCGCAACGCCTGCAGCGGACCATCGAGGCGGGAAAGTCTTGCGGCGAGCTTGACGCCGGGATCGATACCGAAGCCGCTGCGAACCTGTTCATCGGCACGATCCAGGGCCTCGTGATGCAATCGCTGCTACATGGCGACATTACTCGCATGAGTGAGGACGCGCCGAAGGTGTTTGCGATCTACTCTCGCGGCATCAGGAAGCTGCCATGAAGCTGCCGCGTTTTCGTCGCAGCACGCTCGCCCTGATCGCGGCAATCGTTCCGTTGCTGGGCTTGTTTGTCTACGTTGTCCTGAGATCCGGGCCGCTGGCACCGGTAGAGGTCGTCGCCATCACGGTCGAGACGCGATCGATCTCACCGGCGCTGTTCGGCGTTGGCACGGTCGAGGCGCGCTATGTCTACAAGATCGGTCCGACCATCGCTGGACGCCTGCGACGGCTCGATGTCGAAGTCGGCGATCACGTCAGTGGTGGACAGGTGCTCGGCGAGATGGATCCGGTTGACCTCGACGACCGCGTGCGCATGCAGGAAGCCGTGATCAAACGTGCCGACGCAGCAGTGCGCGAGGCCTTGGCGCGCCAGACCTATGCACGCGGGCAGGAAACTCGTTACGAGAAGCTGCTGACTACCCACGCGGTCAGTGTGGAGGCCGTCGCCAGCCACCGGCAGGAACGGCAGATTGCCGATGCTTCGTACAGCGCTGCACGTGAAGAGCTCGCACGTTCCCGTGCGGATCGCGAGGCCGCGGTTGCGCAGCGCGGCAACCTGCGCCTGATCGCACCCGTCGACGGCCTGGTCGCTGCGCGCGACATTGAACCCGGCACGACGGTGGTCGCAGGCCAGGCCGTGATCGAGGTCATCGACACGACCAGCCTGTGGATCAATGCGCGTTTCGACCAGATCAGTGCTGCCGGCCTGGCGGCTGGTTTGCCGGCACGCATCACTCTGCGTTCGCGTCGCGATGTCAGTCTTGATGGGCAGGTCACCCGGGTTGAACCGCTGGCTGATGCGGTGACTGAGGAAACCCTGGCGAAAGTTTCGTTCGATGTGCCGGCTGAATCCTTGCCGCCGGTCGGTGAACTGGCCGAAGTCACTCTGGCCTTGCCGGCCCTGCCAGCGTCGCTCGTCATATCGAATGCTGCAATACATCGGATCGACGGCCGCATCGGCGTATGGCTCATCACTGACGACGGCCTTGAGTTCAGGCCGGTCCGGCTGGGCGTTGGTGACCTGGACGGCAACGTGCAGATCCGCGAAGGTTTGAAGTCTGGCGAGCGCATCGTCCTGTTCAGCGAAAAGTCGCTCGGCGTGCATAGTCGCATCCATGTCGTCGAGCGCCTTGCCGGAGCGGCGCAATGATCAGCCTGGCCGGGCGCGACATCCTGCATGCCTGGGGCAAGTTCCTGTTCACCGGAATCGGCCTCGGTCTGCTGATCGGCGTGACCCTGACCATGGCCGGCGTTTACCGCGGTATGGTCGATGACGGCAAGGCTCTGCTCGACAACAGCAGCGCGGACCTGTGGATCGTGCAGAAGGACACGCTTGGTCCCTACGCTGAGGCATCCAGCGTCCACGATGATCTGTATCGCGGCATCCTGGTCATGCCCGGCGTCGCGCTGGCCGCCAACGTGACCTACCTGACCATGCAGATACGCAAAGGTGAGGCCGATGTGCGCGCGATGGTGGTCGGTATCGCACCGGGCGCCGCCGGCACGCCGGGATGGCCGCCGCACCTGATCGATGGGCGCCAGATCACGCGTAGCCACTACGAAGCGATTGCCGACGTCGCCAGCGGATTCCGCATCGGTGATCGCATCCGCATCCGTCGCAACGAATACGGCGTGGTCGGGCTGACCCGACGCACGGTTTCCACAAGCGGTGATCCGATGATCTTCATTCCGCTCAAGGATGCCCAGGAAGCACAATTTCTCAAGGACAACGACGCCATTCTGCAGGGCCGTCGGCGTAATGCGGAAAATCCGTCCTTCAATCGCCCCGGCGTCCCTGGCTTGCTGGATTCGGTGATCGCCTCGCAAAGCAGCAACCCGTACGTGAATGCCGTCCTGGTCACGCTCAAGAACGGTCACGAGGCCGAGGAAGTGGCCGCCTCGATCCGCCGCTGGAAACGTGTCACCGCGTACACGCGCCCGCAGATGGAAGAAATACTGATCGGCAAACTGATCGCCACCTCGGCGCGACAGATCGGCATGTTCCTGGTCATCCTCGCGGTGGTCAGCGCGACCATTGTTGCCTTCATCATCTATTCGCTGACCATGGACAAGATTCGCGAGATCGCCGTGCTCAAGCTGATCGGCACGCGCAATCGCACCATCGCTGCGATGATCATGCAGCAGGCCCTGGTGCTCGGCGTGATCGGCTTCGTGGTCGGCAAGATCACCGCAACATTTGCCGCACCAATGTTCCCCAAGTACGTGCTGCTCGTGCCGGCTGATTCGATCGCCGGCTTCTTCGCCGTACTCGCGATCTGCGTGCTGGCCAGCCTGGTCGCCATTCGCATGGCGCTGAAGGTCGATCCAGCCGAGGCGATCGGGTGATCGCATGAACCAGAAAGGCATCCGCATCGAAGGCTTGAGCAAGCGCTACGGCGAGGGCGACACCGCTGTACATGCGCTCAAGGATGTGAACATGGAAGTCGGGCCAGGCGAAGTGGTCGGACTGATCGGGCCGTCGGGTTCGGGGAAGAGCACCCTGCTCAAATGCCTCGGCGCAGTGATCGATCCGACCTCCGGACGCATGCTGCTCGGCGACGAGGTGATTTACGACAATGGCTGGAAGGTGCGCGACCTGCGGGCGCTGCGCCGCGACAAGATCGGCTTCGTCTTCCAGGCGCCGTATCTGATCCCGTTCCTCGATGCGACCGACAACGTGGCCCTGTTGCCGATGCTGGCCGGCATGCCGAACGCCGCTGCGCGCGCAAGAGCACTCGAACTGCTCACGGCGCTGGACGTGCAGCACCGGGCAACAGCAATGCCATCACAGCTTTCGGGCGGCGAACAGCAACGCGTCTCTATCGCGCGCGGGCTGGTCAATCAACCTCCGGTGATCCTTGCCGACGAACCCACCGCACCTCTCGACAGCGTGCGTGCCATGGCCGTCGTTCGCATCCTCAACGAAATGGCGCACAAGTACGAAACCGCGATCATCGTCGTCACCCACGACGAGAAAATCATTCCCACCTTCAAGCGCATTTATCACATCCGCGACGGAGTCACCCACGAAGAGGCCGGCGAAGGTCGGTCGTTCGACTGAGCACTACCCACGAAAACATTTTCAACCACACAGGAGAGACACCCATGTCCAGCGTCGGCTACCACGAATCCTTTGAAACGCTTTCGAGCGAAACCCGCGACATGCACCGTGCCATCGTCTCGTTGATGGAGGAGCTCGAAGCGGTCGACTGGTACAACCAGCGATCCGATGCCTGCAGCGATGCAACGCTCAAGGCGATCCTTGAGCACAACCGCGACGAGGAAAAGGAGCATGCCTCGATGCTGCTCGAATGGATCCGGCGACGCGATCCGACGTTCTCGAACGAACTCAAGGACTACCTGTTCACCGACAAGCCGCTCACCCACGACTGACCCGGCTCGCAGGAGGCATGCTCATGAACACCCGGAAAACCCGTGACGTCTGGATGATGGCAATGTCCGTCGTCGCCTTCGCCTTCGGCCTGCTCACCATCAAGGAAGGCGGCACAGTGCTGTTCGGTAGCGAGGCCGCACGTACGGCGGCAGGGCAGTACGTGCCCTTCGTGCTCTGGTTCAATTTCCTCGCCGGCTTCGCCTATGTCGTCGCTGGCGCAGGACTCTGGTGGCGGCAACGCTGGGCAGTGTGGCTGGCCATTGTGATCGCGGCGGCCACCGTGCTCGTGTTCGCCGCATTCGCCCTCCACATCGCCAACGGCGGCGGGTGGGAACAGCGCACCTTGGTCGCCATGAGCCTGCGCAGTGTGATATGGATCGGCATCGTGGGAATTGGCGCGCGCCGGTTGTCACGTTGAATTCTGTTTTAGCCGTGACGACAAGCGTCGCCTGATCCATCTCGATGATCTCGTCGAGCAAAGATTCGCTCCCAATGGGTCGACCATGGCACGCTCTTCGATGCCGCGGTCAGCCCGCAAGTCTGGCTGGCGTACGATGTCTTGACCCACTGTGCGGAAATCGTCAGGCGGTGCCCGCGTTCTTGATCGCGGCCAACTGCGATCTCGATGCAGCACCGCCGAATAACTCGACAGGTTGAGCGAACACCATGCAGGACGCCATTGCCGTCATCAATTCCGGCTCATCGAGTATCAAGTTTTCAGTATTCAGCGAGCAGGGTGGCGCACTGCGATGCATGCTTGCCGGCAGCATCCGTGATCTCGGCGCGTCGCCGCGGTTCGTCCTCAAGAACGACGTCGGCGACGTGCTTGATGCCAGGCAATGGAGCCAGGACGCGTCGCTGAGTCACGACGACGCCATGGCTTTCCTGTTTGACATCCTGCCGGCGCGACTGCAGGACTACCGCATTCGCGCGATCGGGCATCGGGTGGTGCATGGCGGCGATAGTTACACCGCGCCGGTGCGGATCAATGCAGAGGTCATGCGTGACCTCGAGGCACTAGCGCCGCTCGCGCCGCTGCACCAGCCGCACAACCTGGCCCCGATCCGTACCATTCTTTCCAACTGCCCGGACCTGCCGCAGGTTGCCTGCTTCGACACTGCCTTCCATCGTACCCAGCCGCCAGTCGAACGCGCGTTCGCACTGCCCCGGAGCATCACTGATCGCGGCGTGCGCCGTTATGGTTTTCACGGCATTTCTTACGAGTACATCGCCTCGGTGATGGCACAAAGTGATCCGGCCCTGGCTGGACGTACCGTGGTGCTGCACCTGGGCAACGGCGCCAGCATGTGTGCGCTACGTGGTGGCCGCAGCGTGGCAAACACGATGGGCTTCACCGCGCTGGATGGTCTGCCGATGGGCACGCGCTGCGGAGCGCTCGATCCGGGCGTGGTGCTGTACCTCATG
>JBATAQ010000067.1:0-6842 GCA_049661925.1 Dokdonella sp. | reverse complement strand
CATTGGTGAACGAACCGTACTGGTGTCCAGCTCACGGGGACGGGATTGTCGGTCTGACCGCGCCGTTCTTTCTTGTTGGCTGCCGCCAGACTAGTCAAGCGTTTCTCGCGCCTGCCGGCGCGCGAGTGACCCCCGGATCAAGTCCGAGGGCAGGCTTTTTCTCGCGCAGAGAAAAGTAACCCAACGGATGCGGCCCGGTGGCCTGTCGGTCGTGCGGAGAAGCTGCACGACTACGCAAGCACTGGCCGGGTTCGACTGAAGGCACATCCTGTGCCGCAGCCGAAGCCACGCGATCCATCGCGTGGCCCGCAAGCGGCTGATCCGTCCAGCACTTGCCGACAGGAACGGGCAGGTGGATAAAAAGAAACGGCAACCGCCGCTCGCGGCGGCTTTGCGCAGCGCAATGCGCAGCGTGCTTTTGACCTACCTCCCGTTTGGCGACAGCCAACCCTCGCCGAATGGTGACTCAAGGCGCGGACCCTCACCTCCGGCTCCTCTCTCGGGGGGAGGGGAGAGAACAGCGCAGGCTCTCCCGCGAGGAGAGGGAGAAAAGCGATGGCGACAGCCATCAAACGAAAAGTGCTGGGGTATACTCGCGCCCGCTCGCCGCCACTCGTTTGCGTCAACAACGCGACCGATGGCAGCGCAATGCCACGCGCCCGTAGCTCAGCTGGATAGAGTACTTCCCTCCGAAGGAAGGGGTCGGGGGTTCGAATCCCTCCGGGCGCGCCAATTCTGTCGCCTGTGGCGCGCACCGATCTCGTTCCAGTCAGTTTGATCGACTCATTTTCAGACCGTCACGGCCTTGACCAAACTAGCGAGGGCACAGCCGCGCGTTGCTCGCAGCCCGTTTCCGTCGCAGCGAGTGGTCGCTATACTTGCCCGCTATCGCGGACGGCAATCGATCCGCACAGCGTTTGGCCACGAGGTGAACCGTGAGTAGTCCTGTCAACAGCACCGATCAGGTGTTCCTGAAGAAGTTCTCGATGCTGATCGGTTTCCTCGGGGTGGTCGCCGTGGTGCTGATGATCCTTGCGGGGATCATCTATTCTGGTGCGCCGCGCAACACGGACAGTGCCCTGGTCAAGGTTGCCGACCAGCGCATCGCCACCGTCGGCGGCGTCTATGCCGGCGAAACTGGCGCTGCGGCGATGCAGGCAGCCGAGGAAGCGGCCGCAACGATGGCAGCTTCGCAGGTTGCCTATGGCGGCACGACCGACGGCAAGGTGATCTACGAAAGCCTTTGCCATAGCTGCCATGAAACTGGCGCAGGCGGCTCACCGAAGTTGAGTGACAAGGTGCATTGGGCGCCGCGCGTCGCGGCAGGCTTGGCCACGCTGCAAAAACACGCTATCGACGGCTATACCGGCAATGCTGGCGTGATGCCCGCACGCGGCGGCAATCCTTCGTTGACCGACGAGCAGGTGAATGCGACGGTCGAATGGATGGTGTCGCAGGTCCAGTAGATTTCTTCCATCGCGGGCTCCCCTCGCGCGAATCAATCGCCATGAACGGCGGAGCAGTCGCAAGACGCTCCGCCGTTTTTCATTGTGCGAAGCACTCCGGATTGAACTGCGATCAAAACTTTCTTGAGCCAACCACGGCGTTGCACAAAATATGTGCGGCGCGCTCTTTTTATGAGCATCTATCGAATAGCAGTTGATCGCTGGCGACTTCTTGCTGACGACAAGTCATTGATTTTACGAAGTTGCTGCACCGCGATAACGTTGGCACGACGTTTGCTATCCCTCCTGGTCTACCCGCCATCACGAGGATTGCCATGTCGTCTGCCGATGTCTTCAAGCTGATCAAGGACAACAACGTCGAGTTCGTCGACCTGCGCTTTGCCGATATGATTGGTACGCAGCATCACGTCAGTTTTCCGGCGAGCGCCGTCGATGATTCGCTGTTCGAGGACGGCAAGATGTTCGACGGCTCGTCGATCACCGGCTGGAAGGGCATCAACGACTCGGACATGGTTTTGCTTCCCGATGCCGACACGGCGTTCCTGGATCCGTTCTCCGCCGACCCAACGGTCATCCTCAACTGTGATGTGCTCGAACCCAGCACCATGCAGGGCTACTCGCGCGACCCGCGCACCTTGGCCAAGCGTGCCGAGGCGTATCTGAAGTCGACCGGTATTGCCGACACCGCGTTCTTCGGACCCGAACCCGAGTTCTTCGTGTTCGACAGCGTTCGCTACATCAACACCGCCGGCAAGGTGGGCTACGAGATCGATTCGGAAGAAGCGGCGTGGTCGTCGAACAAGAAGTACGCCGACGGCAACACCGGCCATCGCCCCGGCTTGAAGGGTGGTTACTTTCCGGTGCCTCCGGTCGATTCGCTGAATGATCTGCGCGCCGAGATGTGCAAGGTGCTGACCCAGATCGGCCAGGTCGTTGAAGTGCATCACCACGAAGTCGCGACCGCGGGCCAGTGCGAGATCGGCGTGCAGTTCAATACCCTCACCAAGAAAGCCGATGAGCTGCTGGCGATGAAGTACGTGGTCAAGAACGTCGCCCACCAATACGGCAAGACGGCGACCTTCATGCCGAAGCCGCTGGTTGGCGACAACGGCTCGGGCATGCACGTGCACCAGAGCCTGGCGAAGGATGGCGTCAACCTGTTCGCGGGCGATGGCTACGGTGGTCTGTCGCAGATGGCGCTCTGGTACATCGGCGGCATCTTCAAGCACGCGCGTGCGATCAACGCCTTCGCCAATTCCGGTACCAACAGCTACAAGCGCCTGGTACCCGGCTTTGAAGCGCCGGTGATGCTGGCCTATTCGGCGCGCAACCGGTCCGCCAGTTGCCGTATCCCGTTCGTGCACAGTGCGAAAGGGCGTCGCATCGAAGTGCGTTTCCCCGATCCGATCAATACCGGCTATCTCACCTTCAGCGCGCTGCTGATGGCGGGCCTGGATGGCATCCTCAACAAGATCGATCCGGGTCCGCCTTCAGACAAGGATCTTTACGATCTGCCTCCTGAGGAAGAGAAGAAGATTCCGCAAGTCTGCGCCAGCCTGGATCAGGCTTTGGAAGCACTCGACAAGGATCGCGGCTTCCTCAAGGCAGGCGGCGTGTTTTCCGATGACTTCATCGACGGCTACATCGAAACCAAGATGGCCGAAGTCACGCGCTACCGCGCCGCGACCCATCCGCTGGAATACCAGATGTACTACTCGATCTGATCGAACCACAACTGACCGCGTTGCTCGACGCAGCGCGGCCACCCAGGCGGCATCGCCACGTCGGCGTGCGGCCACGCCAGCCAGGGAGTCACCATGAAATTGATTGCAGCCATCGTCAGGCCATTCAAACTGGACGACGTTCGTGAAGCGCTATCGCAGGCCGGCGTGTCCGGCATCACTGTGACCGAGGTCAAGGGCTTCGGTCGCCAGAAAGGCCACACCGAGTTGTATCGCGGGGCCGAATACGTGGTCGATTTCTTGCCCAAGGTAAAAATCGAAACGGTCGTCGACGACAGCCAGGTCGACGCCATCGTCGAAGCCATCCAGCAATCGGCACGCACCGGAAAGACCGGCGACGGCAAGATTTTCGTCACCGCGATCGAGCAAGTCATCCGCATCCGCACCGGTGAGATTGGGGCCGACGCGGTGTAGCACTGCGGCGCGCCATTCCCGCGCCATGTAAAATCGCGCGCTCTGGCGAAGCCGACAAGGTGACATCGCCGATCCACCGGAGCGCGCTCTCACCATGTCGTGGCTGGAACTGACCCTGACTTTGCATGTGCGTGATCAGGATCGCATCGAGGCGGCTCTCGAAGGCCTCGGTGCGCTATCCATCACCTTGCGCGATGCCGATGCGGAAACACCCGACGAGCGTGCCATTTTCGAACCCGGTGTCGGCGAGACACCTTTGTGGTCAATGATCGTGATGGACGCGCTGTTCGAAGCCACGACGGATCGCAGCGATGTGTTGCAAGTGTTGATCAACCGCGTGCCAGAACTGGAACCCGCACAAATAGCGTTCCGCGATGTTGCCGACCAGGACTGGACACGGGTCTGGATGGATCAGTTCAAGCCGATGCAATTCGGTCGGCGCCTGTGGATTTATCCGTGGAATATCGAACCGCCAGACGATGCCGGCACGGTGATTGTGCGGCTTGATCCCGGCCTCGCCTTCGGCACCGGCACCCACCCGACCACGGCACTATGCCTTGCATGGCTGGATGGTCTGGAGCTGCACGACAAGCACGTCGTCGACTTCGGTTGCGGCTCGGGAATTCTTGCGCTCGCCGCACTCAAGCTGGGTGCCGCCAGCGTCATCGGCATCGACAACGATCCGCAGGCGATCACGGCGACCATCAATAACGCCGAGCGCAATGGCGTTGCGAATCGACTGGAAGTTTTTCTACCCGATCAGTTTGATCGCAATGCGATGCTGGCCAGCGCCGACGCTCTGGTCGCAAATATTCTTTCCGGGCCGCTCGGTGAACTCGCGCCACAGCTCGCCGCATTCGTGAAGCCCGGCGGCAAGCTGGCGTTATCCGGCATCCTGCGCGAGCAAGCCGACGATTTGGTCGTGCGCTATGCCGAATGGTTCGACGATCTGCTCGTGATGACTCAGGACGATTGGGTTCGTATCAGCGCGACGCGGAAACGCTAAGCGCCGATGTTCAGCCAGTGCCCACGCTGTCGCACGATCTTCATGGTCGCTCCCGCCGACCTTGCCGCGGCTCGCGGCGACACCGTGTGTGGCCACTGTGGCAGCCTGTTCAACGCTCTGCGTAGTCTCAGCGAATATCCGCCCGAACCGGACGAAAAAAATCTCGACGAACATGAGATCGACCTGCCAGCACCGCCGTTGCGGCTGCCCATCAGCGAGCCCATGCGTGCCGCCGTTGCGTCGTTCGATCCGGATCGTGATGCCGTAGTCGATGACGAGCCATCGCCCATGCCGGTGTTCGCGCCGACGCCGCGCGTTCGCTCGTCCGACTGGCGTTGGTGGTCGATCACAGCACTGTTAGTGCTCGTCCTGATACTCGAACTGGGCTGGGCCGAGCGATCGCTGTTGGCGAAGGACGAACGCTTTCGCCCTACTCTGGATCGGATCTGCGCAAGCGTCGGCTGTTGGTTGCCATTGCGTCGCGATGCCAGCCAACTGGCGCTGACCTCGCGTGAGATTCGCCCGCATCCATCGGTGCCGGGTGCACTGTTGATCTCGGCAACCATTCGCAACCAGGCCGATTTCGCGCAGCCGTTTCCCGATGTCCGTATTCGATTGACCGACCTCAACGAATCACCGGTGGCGTCGCGACGATTCGTTCCCGCCGACTATCTTGTCGATGCAGGCGAAGCGACACGTGGTTTGGCTGCCGAGGCCAACGCAGTACTGCTGTTCGAAGTGGTCGATCCGGGTCGTAATGCAGTCGCCTTCGATTTCACTTTCGAATAAAAGACACGACGCACCCCCTTGAAATGGAGTCGAATGATCTGCGCAACTTGACGCAAGCACTGTCCCCGCTGGCGCCACAGGGTTAGACTCACCAACCCGCCACGCAACGTGGTGGTTGTCTGGATTCTTGCGGCTCGCAGCCTTGTCCTGCCTGCCCACGCCGTCGAAGGGGTTTTGCAGTGAAATCAGTTGGCAGTTCGCGTACGACGGATTCGCAGGATGCGGCTTTGCAGCCGGCGCTGCGTGAAACGGTCGCGCGCTCGGTGCGACGCTATCTCGCCGATGTTGACGGTGAACCCAGTGAAGGCCTGTATGCCTTGTTCCTCGGCGAGATTGAGTTGCCACTGTTCCGCGAAGTGATGGCGTACTACGGCGGCAACCAGAGCAAGACCGCCGCTGCGCTGGGCTTGAACCGCGCGACCCTGCGCAAGAAATTGCAGTTGCACGGGCTGGCTTGATTCGGATCGCGGCGAACGTGCGGCGATGGCGAAATCGGTAGCAACAAGGCAGCCCTTTATACTGCCCGGCCCGGCTGCCTTGGAACCGCCTTCAATGCCCGAGACTGAAATATCCCGCGTGCCGGTTCGGCGCGCCCTGCTCAGTGTTTCCGACAAGACCGGACTGATCGATCTGGCGCGGGGCCTGGCTGCGCTGGACATCGAGCTGCTATCCACCGGCGGCACCGCGCGCAGCCTGCGCGACGCGGGTATCGCGGTACGAGAAGTCAGCGATGTCACCGGTTTCCCCGAGATCATGGATGGTCGCGTAAAGACGTTGCATCCACGCATTCACGGCGGGCTGCTCGGTCGACGCGGCGTCGATGAAGCGGTGATGGACGAACACGGCATCACGCCTATCGACCTGCTGGTCGTCAATCTCTATCCGTTCGAAGCGACCGTCGCGCGCCCCGATTGCAGCGAAGCCGACGCGATCGAGAACATCGACATCGGTGGCCCGGCCATGCTTCGTGCGGCGGCGAAAAACCACGCGCATGTTGGCGTGGTCGTTGATCCTGATGACTACGCTCGCGTGCTCGACGCGCTCGCTGCGGGCGGCACGGCGCTGCCGCTGCGCCGACAGTTGGCCGCGAAAGCTTATGCGCATACGGCGCGCTACGACGGCATGGTCGCCAGTTGGATTGGCGCGCGCGCTGACGGCGATGGTGTGCAGGAGTTTCCGCCAACGCTGCACCTCTCCTTGCAGCGCCGCCAGACCCTGCGCTATGGCGAAAACCCGCATCAGGCGGGTGCGCTGTATGTCGAGGATCATCCGCCGGAAGGCAGCATCGCGGTTGCACACGTGATGGCAGGCAAGGCGATGTCGTTCAACAACATCGCCGACGCCGATGCCGCACTGGAGTGCGTGAAGGTATTCGCGCAACCAGCCTGCGTCATCGTCAAACACGCCAATCCCTGCGGCGTTGCC
>JBATAQ010000066.1:0-4881 GCA_049661925.1 Dokdonella sp. | reverse complement strand
TCGTTTACGCTCGATGCCGATGGCCTGCTCGCCGTCTGCATCCAGCACGAGATGGACCACCTGATCGGCAAGCTCTTCGTCGACTACCTGTCGCCACTCAAGCGCGACATGGTCCGCAAGAAACTCGAAAAGCAGCGCAAGGCTGCTGCGACTGCGTAGTTGTTTGCACTGTCGAGCTACCTGCTGCGCGGACTGCTCTCGCCAGCGTGGTTCGCCAGCCATCTAGAAGCCATCGTCATCTTCGCGAAAGCGGGGATCCATTTTGATTCTGCTGTTCCGTCGGTAACTTGTCGAAGATCAAAATGGTTCCCCGCTTTCGCGGGAATGACGACGGATGTAGCTTTCGATTGCTTCCGCGCGAGGCCGGCGGCTCAGTTCACCAACACCGAAATCGGGCAATGGTCGGATGGGTGTTGAGCTTCCGGTACGCCGTAGTCGAACTCGGCAAACGAACCCGGTTGGACGCGGGCGACGCCAGTGCCGCCGAGGACGATGTGGTCAATGAAGTCGGGGTAGCGCTTCTGGCAAGTCGCGCCGACACCGGCACCGGCATCGACGAGGGTTGCCTGACCGGGCAAGTCAGCATTCAAGTCTTTCCAAACGCTGTCACCAGCGATGGCAAGGCGGCGGTTGAAATCGCCGAGCACGATGAAGGCATCGCGTACCTGCTCGCGTTGAACGATCCAGCGATGCAGAACGGGAACCTGGTCGAACAGCACGGGACAAGAACCGCTGCTGTCACCGCCAGAGCAGCCGCTCTTCAAATGCACGGCAAGCAGGCGTAGCGGTTGGCCATCGTGATCGACGCTGATGTCGACGCCCCAACGCAGGTCGGGATTGCCCAGCGCGATGTCTTTCAGTTCGGCGTGCTTTTCAAAGTGCAGGCCCTTGCGGATCGCGAAGCCGACATCCTGCTTGCGGATGGTCGGGCCACTGGTTGCGTCGCGCTTGCAGAAGCCGTGACGCACACCGCCGGGACGCGCCGACATCAGCACTGTGTACTTGTCTGGCGTGAACACGCGCCCGGCCGCCTTGGCATTCTCGACTTCGGCGAACGCGATCACGTCGGCATCAAGGCGCTCGACATATCCGCGCAGGGTTGCATAGTCCGCTTCCGTGCGCGGTCGACAGCCAAGTCCATCGTCAGCGGCGAGATGTTCGAGATTCCAGCTGGCAACTTTCAGCGATTTGTTTGAAACATCCGGACGCGGCGCGGTGGGTGCGCAAGCAGCGAGGATGATGGCGAGCAACGTCACCAACGAGGGACGGAAGCGGCGACGGAGTTTCATGGTTGTCATGGGCGCGCTTTGATTGTTTGTCGTCACCCTCGCCTTCGCGGGAATGACAAGTCAATGGGGTGGACAGGGAACGCGCATCTTACGCGCCACGCTACTTACGGCGCATCAAAACCATGCACAAAGATGCCGTCGTGGTGATCGCGCCACCAGACCAAAAGGTCGATCAACGCCTGCGGCGTGTTGGTCGATGCTGGGTGACCTGCCTGATCAAATCGGTTGACTCCGTGGCAGCCATCGCAAGCTCGAATTTCGCCGGGTTGCGCGGTGATCCAGTAACGCTCGCGGACGACGGCGTCACCGTTGCTTCCGGCGAGCTCCCACGTCATCGCGCGCCGTGCCGGGACGAATGCGGCGATGGAACCATCGGCCGCGATCTTCGCAGCACCCGATGCGACGCCAGCCACAACAGGTTGCGCCGCCAGCGCGGCTGGATCGTGCATCACTTGTGCCAGTACACGACGACCGGGATCGGGCGATGCAGTGCCACCAATGCCACGAATCTGGTCGGCCTGGTAAAACTGCATCTGCGTGATCGGATACAGCGTGCCGGCGCTGCCGATGGTCTGCACACCGCCGGGAACGCTGAGGTTGAATGGTTGCTGCTTGTCGGCGGCGTCGCGCGTGGTGACATTGCGACTGACCAATACCGCCAGCGAGTTGCGTCGAAGAAAATCGCGCAGCGTTTCAGCGCTGATGCCCACGGCCGCGAATGCAGCCAGTTCCGGCGTGGCCATGCTTTCGCCCGACATCGGCGGCACTGGCCGTGCGCGTACCTCCACTGGCGACAGTTCCCACAACGGCCCGTTGTAGGTGACCAGCACATCGGGATCGAAGTAGGTGATGTTCTTGCTGATGCCTGTGCCCGGCGTAAGATTTTCCACTGGCGCAAAGAATCCGGCGCTCGTCTGCAAGCGCTTCAATCGAAACTTGTAGCGCGCATTCGGAAAGGCGCGTGTTCCATCTTCACCTGCCTGGCGCGACTCGCTGGTGTGGGAGGCGATCAACTGACCATCGGACATGGGCAGCGGGTTGCGATAGTGGCCGCTGAAACCCGCCGGCGGCGTAGCGGTGTAGTAGCCGCGCGTGCTGCGCGGCGTGAGGAACTGCACGCTCAAGTCGTTTGCGTTCGCACCCGGTGGTGCAGTGATCGCAACGATCTGGCCCGATGCGTGGGTATAGAACTCCGGCGCATTGATGGCGAGGTATCGGCCCGGAATCTGCGGATCTTCCGCCAGTTGCAGCCACATCTCGGAATCATTCTGATTGGTGCGCCCGGAACTGGCGGCGATAAACTCGCGCAAGGCTGGATCAAAAAAACTCTGGACGAAATAGCTCGCCAAATCGTGGCGGCCAATGTGATTGATTGTTTCCTCGCCGCTGCCATCCTGGTTGATCTGCCATGGGAAGAACTGGTTGAACAACATGCCGTGCGTGATCGGTGTGTCGTTGCGCGGCTCGGGGAAAACTTCCGGCACGTCGGTCGAGGTCGCGGCGTTGGCTTCTTCGGATGCCCAGTTGAACGTACCGTTGCCTTGAAGCTCGGCTTGCTGGTCGCGTTGCAGGTGATCCCAGCGTGAGTAGAGCACGCGGCCAAAACTGTCGACGATGGCATTGAATGAGCCCGATGGTGAGTGCTGCATCAGGCTGAGTGCGCCGGTTGTCGGAACCAGTTTCCAAAGTCCGGTTGGCGTTGGCGTGGATTCGTACTCATCGTGTTGTGGATACAGATGACGACGGCCATCGCGTGGACGATCACTACCGAAGATGATGCTGTTGTCCGAGGCATACGCGGGTTCGACGTTATTGAAGTCGAGCGGTTGGTTCGGCACCTTGGTGATGACGGCGGTCTGGCCTTGGCCAAAACCAGTCACCTCGTACAACTGCCAGTACCACGGCAGACGCACGTACTGTTGAACGGGTGCACCGACGACCATGCTGAAAATCGCCTTGGTCCCGCTCCAGTGGACTTCCGGATCACGCACGCCGATCGCATTTGCGCCCTGCATGCCGATGTCGCCGAAACCGGCTTCGTTGGTGAGATTGCGCATCGAGCCATCGGGATAGCGGATCCACAGATCGCCGCCGCGACCGTTCGGCTCGATGTTGCCGCGATGGTTCGCGAACACCGATCCGATCGTTGCGAAGTCTTCCGGGATCGGAAACTGGGTGACGAACAGGATCGGATTCGGCAATGCGGCCTGTGCTGATGCAGCCGCGATGCCGCACGCGGCGATCACGGCTCGCAGCGCGTTTCGGACGAGATGGCGACGCATCGGATTGGACATGTCCCGGCTCCAGCAGGGAAAGACTCGGCGCGATCTTCGCACCAACGGCGTTGCGACGGCGTGATCAGCGTGGCGTTTCCGTCGTGGAATCAGCATGGCCGATGCCGAAATGCGCCAACGAACAGCTACCCTTGCCCGCTTTCCATCTCGCGGGTCGCGAATGCTGTCCACCATCGAAAACGCCACACTGACCACGCGCCAACGCCTCACCGCGATCTTCGGTGGCTCGATCGGCAACCTGGTCGAGTGGTACGACTGGTATGTCTATTCGGCGTTCGCGCTGTATTTCGCGCCGGCGTTTTTCCCCGACGGCGACCTCACCGCGCAACTGCTCAACAGCGCGGCGATTTTCGCGGTCGGTTTCCTGATGCGCCCGGTCGGCGGCTGGTTGATGGGGCGCTATGCGGATCGCCATGGTCGCAAGAGTGGGCTAACCTTTTCCGTCCTGCTGATGTGTGCCGGCTCGTTGCTGATTGCGATAACGCCGGGCTACGCCACGATCGGCATTGCCGCGCCGGTGATGTTGCTGGTTGCACGCCTGCTGCAAGGACTCAGTGTCGGCGGCGAGTACGGCGCGAGTGCGACTTACCTCAGCGAAATGGCGACGCGTCGTCATCGCGGATTCTGGTCGAGCTTCCAGTACGTCACGCTGGTGCTCGGCCAGTTGAGCGCATTGCTGGTCTTGATCGTGTTGCAGCAACTGCTGACCACCGAACAACTGCACGACTGGGGCTGGCGCATTCCGTTCGCGATCGGCGCAGCGCTGGCCGTGGTCGCGATGCTGCTGCGTCGACGCCTCGTTGAAACCGCTGCCTTCCAGAACCTCGCCCGCGATCCCACACAACGCACCGGCCTGCGTGAACTGCTTCGTCATCCGCGCGAAGTCGCGACGGTGATCGGCCTGACCGCCGGCGGCACGCTGGCGTTCTACACCTACACCACCTACATGCAGAAATATCTGGTCAACACGGCCGGCTTCAGCAAGGCCGATGCGACTTTGGTCAACGCAGTCACGTTGCTTTTTTTCATGCTGCTGCAACCGATCGTCGGTTCCATTTCCGATCGGGTCGGTCGCCGTCCGGTGCTGATTGCATTCGGCGTACTCGGCGCGCTGGCGACGGCGCCCTTGCTGACCGCGCTGAGTGGCGTCACCACCATTGTCGGCGCGATCGCCCTGATCAGCATCGCCCTGCTGATCGTCAGCGGCTACACCGCAATCAACGCCGTCGTGAAAGCCGAACTTTTCCCCGCCCGCATCCGCACCCTTGGCGTCGCCCTGCCCTACGCACTGACCGTCT
>JBATAQ010000065.1:0-15463 GCA_049661925.1 Dokdonella sp. | reverse complement strand
GCTGATCCGTCCAGCACTTGCCGACAGGAACGGGCGGGTGAGTCACAAGCCAAATCAACCGCCGCGAAGCGACGGATGCTTTGGCTCGTGATCCACCCGCCCGTTCCTGTCGGCAAGTGCTGGACGGATTAGCCGCTTGCGGGCCGCGCGATGGATCGCGTGGCTTCGGCTGCGGCACAGGATGTGCCTTCAGCCGAACCCGGCCAGTGCTTGCGTACCCGGACGGCTTCACCGTGCGGACGACAGGCCATCGGGACGCATCTTTCGGTACCGTTTCTGTGCGATCAGAAAGGTGACTGGGTCGGCGGCAGCCGAACCATACGCTTGACCAGTCTGGCGTCGGCCAATCACGTGAGCACGAGCGGCAGCGCAAGAAACGCTTGACCAGATCGGCGATAGCCAAACGACGAGTCGAGCATGCTGCTACCTGATCGGACTCAAATCGGGCTTCAGCGCGACGCGCTCGTCGAAGACGAAACAGGCACCGTCGTAGCCCGTGCCTCCCACCTGCTCAAAGTAGCCAAGGATGCCTTCGTCAAGTTGCCAGACGTGGTCGAGACCCTGCTTGCGCAACCACAATGCGGCCTTCTCGCAACGCACGCCGCCGGTGCAGAAACTGACCACCGCGGCATCGCGAAGTTGATCCAGCTGCGGAGTGATCGCCTGGGGAAGTTCGGTGAAGTTGTCGATATCAAGCGTCATGGCATCGACGAAACTGCCGTACTCAACTTCCTCGCGATTGCGCGTATCGAGCAGCAGCAAGCGTCGACCGGCGTCGTCGTGGCCATGCGCGATCCAGCGGGCGAGATCGGCTGGCGCAACGGCGGGAGCGCGCTCGTTGTCCAAAGGCTGCGAATCGTCCTGCCGAAAGCTGATGATTTCCGACTTCACTTTTACTTTCAGCCGCGCAAACGGGAGCGTGTCGCTGATGCTGTATTTCGGCCGCATCGCCGCGAATCGTGGATCGGCCAGCAGCTCAGCCATGAACGCTCGCAGCGACGATTCTTCTCCAGCCAGGACAAGGTTGATGCCTTCGCTGGCGATCAGGATCGTACCGAGTACAGCCGCGGCTGCGGCGCGCTCCCGGCATAGTTCGGCCAAGCTCTGCGGATCGTCGATGACAACGAAATGGTAGGCGGCAACATTCAGGCTCATCACCATATTTTAGGATGGTTGCACGTCATTTCGGTCAGCACCAATTTTCGCCGACGCGTCGCCTCGCCTCTTCGTCATTCCTGCGTAGGCAGGAATCCAGTAGGAAGCGGCTCTTGGCATCGCTGTTTGGTGAAATTGGGAATTCCATCACAGAGGAACAAGAGTGCCGACACCGCCTGTTAACTGGATGACCAGCCTCCGGCTGTTGAAAAGCACCTCCTGCCTACGCAGGAATGACGAGCGCGGAAGTGCGACGATGCGTGGATGACAGGCACAACACATCGCATCGCGATCATTGGGGGCGGACCGGCAGGCTTGATGGCGGCCGAAGCCGCGTGCGCTGGCGGGGCACAAGTGGATCTGTACGACGCGCTCGGTTCAGTGGGTCGCAAATTCCTGATCGCCGGCAAAGGCGGCTTGAACCTGACCCATTCCGATCCATTCGAACGATTCGTCAAGCACTACGCCGAGCGCGAAAGTGAAGTCACCGACTGGCTGCGCGACTTCGATGCCGATGCCTTGCGTGCATGGGCGCGAGAGCTTGGCGTCGAGACATTTGTCGGCAGTTCGGGTCGCGTGTTTCCGTCTGATCTAAAGGCCGCACCTTTGTTGCGCGGTTGGGTTCGACGGTTGCGCGCGAGCGGTGTCACGTTCCACATGCATCATCGTTGGCTGGGTTGGAATGAGGACGGTGCGCTGCGATTTGCGACGGCGGATCATGAGACTGTGCAATTCGCCGACGCCGTGATCCTCGCTCTCGGCGGAGGGAGTTGGCCGATCCTGGGTTCCGACGGTGCATGGCTGCCCGCGCTTGCCGAGCGTGGTGTCGACATCGCGCCGCTGCAACCGGCCAACTGTGGATTCGACGTGGCCTGGAGCGAGCATTTTCGCGAGCGCCATGCCGGTGCGCCATTGCAACGCATCGCCGCTGCGCTGGATGGCGATGACGAATGGCTGAAGGGAGAAGCCGTGGTCAGCGCCGATGGTATCGAAGGCAGCCTGGTCTATGCGCTATCGGCACGTTTGCGTGATCATGTTTCCGCGGATGGTTCGGCAACGCTGCTGATTGATCTTGCGCCGGGTCGCGACCTGCAACGCATTGTTGCCGACTTGTCCAAGCCACGCGGCAAGCGTTCGGCATCGGAGCACTTGCGTCGCCAGGTCGGCATCGATGGCATCAAACTGGGATTGCTGCGCGAACGTCTGTCCAGCGAAGAATTGGCCGATGTGCAAACCGTTGCGGCGACGATCAAACGCTTGCCGATCACGTTGCTACGGCCACGTCCCATCACCGAAGCGATCAGCACTGCTGGCGGCGTGCGCTTCGAGGCGATGAATGCCGATTCGATGCTCGTGCAATTTCCCGGCGTGTTCTGCGCCGGCGAGATGATCGACTGGGAAGCTCCAACCGGCGGCTATCTGCTGAGCGCCTGCTTCGCGAGCGGTTTGCGCGCAGGCCGTTGCGCGGTGCGCTGGCTCGATAGCTGAGAGTCCGCCCGGGGTCTCCTCGTGACGCACGAAGTCCTTCGTGCGCCCTTCGGGCTATCCGCGACGCGAATGTTCGCTTCGACATCCCGCCTTCGCAGTCTCGCGAAAGCGACACAACCTAAACCTGTCGTCATTCCCGCGAAAGCGGGACCCATTTTGATCTTCGGCAACTCACTGAATCGAGGCCAGAATCAAGATGGGTCCCCGCTTTCGCGAGGATGACGAAGAACTATTATTGGTCGACCGAGGGAGCCATGTAGCTATCATCACTTCGATGCGGAAACCATCAAGGCGCGGTTAGACTTCCCTCATGCCCAAACCGACCAAGCCGCCGCAAGAGACTGGCGCCACCAGCAGCGACGATGTGACCACTGACGCCATGACGGGTGAATTGCCTTTGCCACCACCGCCCGTCGCCGACGCGGCAAACGAAACGCCCGTGATCGAGCCTGTCAGCAAACCCGCGAAAAAGCGTGCGCCGGGCACGCGCCGAAAATCTACTGACGCCACTGCAGAAAGCTCGCCAGAGCCGACGACGAAAGAATCGAAGCCGAAGAAAACCACATCCACGCGCGCGCCGAAAGTCGCCGCTGCCGATGTGGCGGCGCCATTGCCATCGCCACCATCCGCACAGTCGGAAATATCGACGACACCGACCACGCAAGCTGACGTCGAACAAACGGTCCCTGCGAAATCTGTCGCGGAACCCGCACCGAAGAAATTGGCCGCGAAGCGCAAGACGATCCCACCAAGTTCGGAAGTGCAGGACAACCTGCCACTGCCGGAAGCGCCACCGTGGTCGCAGCCGGTTGAGGCACCTGTGCCGCGCCAGCCGAAAAAAGCAGTCAGCGTGCAACCGGCCGATAGCTCGACGCGGTCGATGCGCTTGATCGACAAGCTGCTGCAAGCATTGCCGGAAAGCCAGCGTGCGCGATGGCGCGACTATGTCGTGCTGATGCGAATGGATCGACCGATTGGTGCCTTGCTGCTGCTGTGGCCGACTTGGTGGGCACTGTGGTTCGCCGCGAAGGGATTCCCGTCTTTGAAGCTGTTTGTCATTTTCACGATCGGTGTTTTCGTGATGCGCTCGGCTGGTTGCGTGATCAACGACTACGCCGACCACGACTGGCTGGACGGCAATGTGGAACGTACGCGGGGTCGACCGATGGCAGCCGGGCGCGTTTCGCGCCGTGAAGCAATCCTGCTCTTCGTCGGCTTGCTTTTGATTGCCTTTGCGCTGGTCTGGTTCACCAATCCGCTGACGATCGCGCTTTCGTTCGCCGGTGCTGCGCTCGCCGCGATCTATCCGTTCGCCAAGCGCGTCACCCACCTCGCCCAAGTCGTGCTGGGCGCAGCGTTCGGCTGGTCGATTCCGATGGCGTTCGCGGCAACGCAAGGCGAAGTGCCAGCGCTTGGCTGGTTACTGTTTATCGGCAACGTGCTGTTTTCGGTGGTGTACGACACCGAGTACGCGATGGTCGATCGCGACGAAGACATTCGCATCGGCGCGAAATCGACGGCGATCCTGTTCGGCGATGCCGACCGCGTGATTCTCGGCGTCCTGATGGCGAGCTTCATCGTCACCCTTTTGCTGGCCGGTTCGCGCGCCGCGCTGGAATGGCCGTGGCAGCTTGGGTTGGGTGTCGCCGCCGTGCTGTTTGGCTGGCAGCAATCCTTGATCCGCGATCGCGAACGCGATGCCTGCCTGGACGCGTTCCGCAACAATAACTGGGTGGGTTTCGTGATCTGGCTCGGTCTGGTCGCTGCGTTGGCGATGGCCTGATCGGTTGACCAGTTGATGGCTATTGACGCGAGCCACGCAGGTTCGAAGGTGGTTCTGCATCGACACTGCTGCGCCAGGGGTTGATGTCGAGTCCGCCACGTCGCGTGTAGCGCGCGTAGACGCTGAGTTTCGTCGGTGTGCAACGTTTGTTGATATCCATGTAGATGCGTTCGACGCAATGCTCGTGGAAGTCGTCGTGACGACGAAACGAAACGAGATAGCGCAGCAACGATTCGCGATCAATCGCCGCACCGGTATAGGCAATCTGGATGCTGGCCCAGTCGGGTTGGCCGGTGACCGGGCAGTTCGATTTCAGCAAGTTGGAGACCAGCGTTTCGCTGACGGTTTCAGCGTTGGGTTGCACACGTAGCTGGTCGGCAGCAGGCGGACCGTAGACATCGATACTGATCGGCAAGTCGTCGATGGATTCGCCGTCGAGTTCGCCGCTGGCGACGTTCGCGAAACCTTCGCTTCCCGTCAATGCGACGGCAACTGGCGCACCCGCAGCATTGCTCAGGTCATCCACAACGCGATCACGAAACACCTCGATGTTGTCGATTCGCGTCTGGTTGTAACTGTTGAGATAGAGCTTGAGCGATTTCGATTCGATGATGTTCGGCGATGTCGCCAGCACACGAAATTCACCAATGGCGACTTGCGGTTTGCCGCGCGAATTCAGCCACGACAGCTCGCACGCGTTCCAGATATCGACGCCGTGGAAAGGCAGCGCGCCGTCGATGCCGATCACTCGCCGCCGTTCGTCGCGGGCAATCGGAAACAGCAAGGATGGATCGTAGTGTTCGGTATGGATGCTGGCCTTGCCGAGCGGGGAGTCGTGGACGTGGTTCATCGCGCAATCCAGTACGGGTAACTCATCGAAACGCGAGTCCAAGCTCGCCGGCAACCTTCGACACCTGCGTGCAGACCTGGTCGATTTCGGCATCATGATCGACCACGCGCGAACGTGCGTCCAGCGTGCAGCCGAGCGCGCGGCGCACCAGTATTTCATGCGCCGCGTGCAACGCGTTGCGCTGGGCGTCGCTGAGGACGCCGGCTGCAGCAGCCGCGTCGATCAGCTCGGCGCTGTTGGTCGGAACCAGTAGCGCGGGATGTTGACGACCGTGTTCAAGTACCAACGCCTGCAACAGAAATTCGATATCGACGACGCCGCCGAGTCCCTGCTTCAAGTCGAACTTGCCGGCGCGGGATCGATCACGCTCGGCACGCCAGCGCGTGCGCATGTCGAGGATGCCAGCGCGCAGGACAGCCGGGTCCTGTTCTCGGGAAAGCACTTCGGCGCGCAACTCGCGAAAGCGCTCGGCGAGTCCGTCGTCACCCACCACGGCACGGGCGCGGACCAGCGCCTGGTGTTCCCATGTCCACGCCCGTTCGCGCTGATACGCAGCATAGGCTTCCAGCGGAGTGACCAGCAAACTCTTGCCGCCGTCAGGGCGCAGTCGCATGTCGATCTCGTAGAGGCGACCCGAGCGCGTCATCGTCGTCAGCAAGTGCACTACGCGTTGTGCAAGCCGGGTGAGATAGCGTTGTGCATCGAGCGGTCGCTTGCCGTCCGATTCCTGCGCCGATGTAACGCCGTCGTAGACGAACACCAGATCGAGATCGGAACTGAAACCCAGCTCCTCGCCGCCAAGGCTCCCATAGCCGAGGATGACCAGATTCAGGCCAGCCAGTTCGCCGTGTTCCAGCGACAGGTCGCGACGGACCAGATCAAGCACGGCGCTGAGGACAATTTCGGCAACCCCAGCGAGTTCGCGCGCCGCTTGTTCGGCATCGGGACTGCCGCCAAGCAGGGCCAAACCGATCCGGAATTGTGCGGCGAGGCGCAGTTCCTGGACTACCTCGACCGCGAGTTCGGTATCGCTGGCAGCCGGCGTTTGCAGTTGTCGCGCAATACCATCGCGCAAATCGGCTAGCGGCTGCGGACGGTCGCCGCCACCTTCGTCGAACAGTTCGTCGAGCAACAACGGATGCGCAATGATGCGATCAGCAAGCAATGCGCTGCGCGTGAACACGTCGACCAGTCGCCGCAAGGCGCTCGGCTGTTCATCGAGCAAGGCCAGGTATGCGGAACGACGCGCGACTGCGTGGACCAGTTCGACCAATCGCGGCAGGCACGCCGCTGGCACCTTGCTCTCGGCACCAGCCGCCATCAACAACGGCAAGACGCGATCAATGCGTTCGCGTGAACGTGCCGCAGCAGCGCGCAGCATGGGACTGCTCAGTAACGTTTTCAGTGCATTGACCGCCGCGTCTGGCGGATCGATTCCCAACTCAAGCAAAGCGTCTGCATCAACGCCTTCCGTGCGAAAACGTTGCCAAAGTGTCGACCATGTGGATGCATCGGCATTGCCGCGTTCGCGTCGTGGCGCGGCCATCACCGCATCGAATTCTTCGGTCACCGCCGCTCGCTGGCGATCGCTTTCCGCGAGCAGGCTGGGCCAGTCGGCGTAGTCCAGCGAGCGGGCGATGCGCTCGCGTTGAATCGGGTCTTCGGGCAGGTCGTGGATCTGTTCGTCAGCAAACATCTGCACGCGGTTCTCGGCGCGGCGCAGGAAGAGATATGCCTCGCGCAGGCGGCGCGCACGTGCGGAGGGAATCTGTCCCAATTGCTCGCAGACGGCCAGCGCCGGCAACAGCCCACGCACACGCAACGCCGGTTCGCGACCTCCACGGATCAATTGCACCAGTTGCACGATGAACTCGATCTCACGAATGCCGCCGGGGCCAAGCTTCAGATTCGCCGCCAAATCCTTTCGCGCCACTTCGGCGTCGATCAGCGCCTTCATTTCGCGCAGTCCGGCGAACGCGGTGTAGTCAAAGTAGCGGCGAAACACGAACGGTCGCAGCATTTCCAGCAGCTCGATACCGGCGGCAACATCGCCAGCAACCGGCCGCGCCTTGATCCAGGCGTAGCGTTCCCAGTCGCGGCCTTCGCGCTGGTAGTACTGCTCCATCGCCGAGAAAGAGAGCGCCACGCGGCCCGCCGTTCCGAATGGGCGCAGACGCAGATCGACGCGATAGACATAGCCATCGGCAGTGACATCGGCCAGCAAGGCGATAAATTGCTGGGTCAGTCGCGCAAACCAGGCGTCGGCATCGAGCGGGCGATCGCCGTCGCTGGTGCCGTTGTCGCGGTAGGCAAGAATAAGGTCCACGTCCGATGAGAAATTCAGCTCGCCACCGCCAAGCTTGCCGAGTCCGAGCACGATCAAGCGCTGGCCATTGCCGTTCTGGTCGTGGACCACGCCATGGCGACGGGCGACCTGCCGACGCGCATGCTCCAGTGCGCGCTCCAGACAGATTTCGGCGAGCACGCTGGAGCCGTGCAGCGTCGCTTCCGCGTCGTCGAGGCCATTCACGTCGCGCCAGATCAGACGCAGCGATTCGCGCTTGCGGAAACGGCGCAGTGCGCGCTTCATGCTCGCGTCGTCGTGTTCGCCATCGAGTTCACTGTCTCGTGCGTTGGCAGGTTGTGGATCGTTGACCAGCTCGATCAAACCGGCACCCAGCAACGCGATATCGGACAGCAGGATCGCCAACGCGAAATCGCTAGCAAGCAACACCTTGCGCAAGCGTTCGTCGACGCCAGCGTCATCGTGAAATTTCACCCCGGCGTCACGGCAGGCGCGTTGCAGGCGTTCCAGACGATGTTCCAGCACGTCGGCGATTTCGCGCGGCAACGGCGGTCGTGATGTGGCAGCGATGTTCATGCGGGCATTACACCAGAGCGACGCGTGCGCTGCCGAATGCGAATGATCTAACGCCGGATTTACGCGCGAGCGTCCGTGTCGTGGCAATGTTGCACGCCCGTAACATGGGATACCCGATGGATCGTCTGTTTGCCATACGTCGTCACTGGTCCAACCTCGAGCCCGCCACGCGGCTGACGCTCGCGTTGCTGGGCAGCGTCGCCGTGCTGTTGCTGTTGATCGATCAACTCGACCCCGCGTTCGCGTGGACCAACGAGAACGTCCACGCCACCTCGCTGTTCAACTTGTTGCTGCTCAACGCGTTGCCACTAGTGGCGCTGTTGCTGATGCTGCTCGCATTGACCCGGCGCGTGGCGCTGTCGATCTGGTTGACGGCTCTATTGGGCTTCGCATTGTTTGCCGCCAACAGCGCCAAGCTGTCCGAATTGCAGACGCCGTTGCTGCCATCGGATTTCCGCTTTCTTGCCGAGCCCGGGCCAGCATTGGCTTTGTTCGCGCACTATCTGAAGTTCAACCTCGTCACGTTTGTCAGCCTTCTCGCGGTTGTCGTGATTGTCGTATTGCTGGTGCGTCGGCGTGGCTCGGCGACGCTGGTGGGTTGGCGACGTGCTGTCCTTGCGGTCATCGCGTTCGCGTTGGCAATTTCGCTGATCGCCGGTTCGCCACCGTGGCGACAGCTCTACTCGTCCAAACGGATGGGTTTCGAGCCGTGGGCGCTTACGGAAAGCGCAGCACGTGCCGGACTGATCGGCAGCTTGTTGCTGTATCACTGGGAGCTCGGCGACGGTCGCGTCCCGACCGCAGATCGCGACGCGGCGATTGCGATGATCGATGCGCACGCCGATCTCCTGCGCGAACGCCTGGCGGCAGCAACTACGACGCAGCAGCCGCCCGATATCGTGATCGTGCAGAGTGAATCGCTGTTCGATCCAGCACGGCTCAACAATGTTGAACCCGGTCGTTTCCTGACCGAATTCCGCAAGCTTGCCAAGTCCTCGCGCAGTGGCGAACTGCACGTGCCGACATTTGGCGGCGGCAGCATACGCACCGAATTTGAGCTGCTCACTGGCGCACCGCTGTCCAGTCTCGGCGGCATCCAGTACCCGTGGCTGGAACTGGACCACGCACGCTTCCCCAGCCTGGCCAGCATCCTCGCCCGCAATGGCTACACGACCACGGCCATCCATCCGAACGGTGCCGCGTTCTGGAACCGTAACCGGGTTTTCCCGGAACTGGGTTTCCAGCGTTTCATCGATGTCGCCGCGTTCAAGAAGGAAGACATCGTCGGCCTGTTCACTTCCGACGCTGCACTCACCGATTACATGATCGCGGAACTGAAAGATGACGGCCCGCCGCAATTCCTGTTCGCGATCACCATGGAAAACCACGGCCCGTTCGACTGGCGGCCAAATCTTGACGCCGAGCGCTTGGCCGCGCTGCCAATGCCGCCGCAACTTGATGACGGCGGCAGACTCTGGTTCGGCAATTACCTGTACCTGCTCGACGATGCCGACCACGAACTCGGTCGCCTTGCCGAGGCGCTCAAGCAACGCAAGCGGCGCACCTTGCTGCTGTTCTTCGGCGATCATTTGCCGTCGATCCACACCGTCTACAACCAGCTTGGTTTCGATGACGGAAAGACCGAACTGGAACAACCCACCGAATGGCTGCTGTTCGATCCAGCCAACCCGCGTGGCGTGCAGGAAAACACCCAAACCTGGCTGCTCCCGACGCGTCTGCTCGACAGCGCCGGCATCGCCAACGAACCCTACTTCATCGTCACCGCCGCCCTGCGCGATGCGCTGAACATCGACGGCGAACCGATCACGCCAGAGCAAGCCAAGGCCTTCAACGCACTGGCGCAGTTGCAGTTGAGAGGGGAGTTGGATGGGTTGCTGCGTGAGCGGCTCGGAACGGCGGCGCCAACCCACAACTAGCGAAGAGACTGGAACTACCAAGCGGTCGGGAGTATTGGGACTCATGTTGCGACCAGAACGTGATTTACGTTGGCGGCTCTGTGCAAGAGAATTCTCGAAAAATGGTGGAGACTGGGTATGCGGCATCGTCGCCGCAAAGGTCTTCGCCACTTTCTATAAGGCCCGCTGATGGAACACATCGTCAACGTGCACATCGAGAAACTGCCGGAAGGAATGTATCTGGCGACCAGCGATGATGTGCCCGGGCTGGTCGCGCAAGGCCACACCATTACCGAGACGCTGGAAATTGCAGGGGATGTCGCCAGGAAATTGATGGGGTCGCAGGGCGAGCGGGCCAGGAAAGGAAGTCGGATGTCGCCACTCTCCTGGTGATTTGGCGTTGATCGTGGGAACTTGAGCCAAGAATCGCGACGTCGACATCAATTGCGGTGGAATCAGCTGTGCCGGTTGACCAGCGCCGCTGTCGTGAAACGCCTCACCCTATCAAAGCAGCTGTTGATGACCGTAGGCTGGAACCTCCGCAGGAGATTCCACCGGCTTGGTGTCTCGTAACCCGAAGAATCTACAACAAGATCAAAATGGGTCCCCGCTTTCGCGGGACTGCGAAGGCAGGATGCCGGAGCGAACATCCGCAGGGCGGATGGTCCGAAGGGCGCGCGAAGGACTTCGCGCGTCATGACGACAATTTATCGTTGGATGGCGAACGAAGCTGGCGCATACGCTGCGGAAACCGCTTCGCAATCTCTGCGGAAATCCATACTCCTTCGCTGCAACCACTAAGAATCGAACACGCAAAAAAAACCGGAAGCCTAAGCATCCGGTTTCAATTCAGGCAGGGCAGCAGGGGATTGCTGCCTGGCCGTTTCACGTAAACGTGACGTTGAAGCTGCGCCTTGCGACGCGACAGCCGCAATTACTTGCTGGCGGCCTTCTTCACGGCAGCGGCCTGCTTGACCATGCTGTCGTTGGTCATCTCGAAGCTGCCCTTGAGCAAGCCACCGATGGCCTCGTTGGTCTTCATGCTGACGTTGGCCACTTCCTGGCTGGTTGCGAACATCTGCTCGGCGGTTGCCTTGGCCAGCTCCATACCCTTCGGCATGAACGACTTGGCGGCTTCCATGTCACGCACTTCCGAAGCCTGCGAGAGGAACTCGACGGTCGCGTTCAAGCGATTCTCGAAGCTCTTCATCTGGATGTCGGCGATGCGCTCGAAACCAGCAAGGGCGAGGCCCTGTGCCTTGAGGGCGGCGTCGGAGTAGCTCTTGCCGAGAGCCATGGCCTGCGAATTCATTTGTTCAAACATTTCGAAACTCCCGGTAGTGATTGATGATGCAGCCATTATACCGGAGTTTTTGTGCAATGCAACATTCTGGCGATAGATTTCTTGGCACAACAACGCGATTGCTGAGAAATAATTTGAATATCAACAACATGGACATGAATCGTCCAATGCTGTGCGGCAGCAATCCGGACTGTCAGTCGCCGGTGTAGCTGCATCCTGAGGTGCAGGTCTCGTGGACAACGATCTTGGACAGCAAGGCCAGATCGGGCTTCAGTTGCTGCCAGATCCAGCGCGCCAGGATCTCGCTGGTCGGGTTTTCCAGCCCCGGCACGTCGTTCAAGTAGTGATGATCGAGCTGCTGGTGGATCGGCGCGAACGCGCGTTTCAGCTCCGCAAAGTCCATCACCCAACCGGTCTGCGCGTCGATGGGGCCGCGTACGTGCACTTCAACCCGGAACGAGTGCCCATGCAGACGTGCGCACTGGTGCCCATCGGGCACGTTCGGCAAACGATGCGCGGCCTCGATCGGGAAAACCTTGAAGATGTCGATCATGTTGCTGTGCCGGACGGCTCGCGTGCGGAGCCAGCAGACGTAACTAGCCGCGATTGGTCAGCGGCAGCAGTTTCCACCAGTTCGAGCGGTACTTCGGCCAGCCGCCGCCGAAATATGGATGATTCGGGTAGTTGAGCTTGAGAACGCGCTCGCTGTCGGTAGCCAGCGCTTCCTGGCCTAGCTCGTGATAGCTCTCGCTCATGATGGCCAGGGCGTCGCCGACCTGAGGCGTGCGTGGATAGGTCTCGACCACCGACTTGGCGCGATTGGCGGCAGCCACGTAAGCGCCGCGGCGCAGGTAGAACAGGGCGATGCTGAGTTCCGCCTGGGCAATGCCGTTGCGCAGGTAAACCAGGCGTTGGCGCGCATCCGGCACGTAGCGGCTGTTTGGATAGCGGCGCAGCAGGTCGGCGAAATCGTCGAACGACTGGCGCACGAAAGCCTGGTCGCGCTTGGTCATGTCCAAGCCCACCCAGCGCGCCAACAAGTCGCCCTCACGGTTGAAGTTGATCAGTCCGCGCAGGTAATAGGCGTAGTCGATGTTCTTGTGGGTGGGATAGGTGCGCACGAAGCGGTTGACGGTGGAATACGCGTCGTCCGGCTTGTTGTTCTTGTACTGCGCGTAAGTGAGATTCAACTGCGACTGCTCGGAATATGGACCGAACGGGAAGCGACCGATCAGGCGCTCGAATGTGCGCGACGCGTTGCTCCAACTGCTGTCGTCAATCTCGGTGACGCCCTTCTGATACAGGTCCTCGACCGACAGGGTTTCCAGCGGGTCGGCTTTCTTCTTGCCGAACAAGCCACAGCCGCCCAGCAAGGCAATCAGCAAAAGGAACGAAAAGCGGGCAAGGCCGCGGGTAGTCGGGGAAGCTCGCATGCGGGCTGGTTGGTCTGCGATCATGGGGGCGTGATGATACAGCCAATGAGTGAAGCGCCGGTTATGAAGCAGGTTCCTGCTCTCGTTACGGCCCAAAATCGATGACCGACGACGTACAGCTTCTCAGCGCGCAGATTCCCGAATCCTCCGGCGGCCGGCGGCTGGATCAAGCCCTGGCCGACCTGTTCCCGGACTATTCGCGATCTCGTCTGACGGCGTGGATCAAGGACGGTGCCGTCCGTGTCGATGGCGAAACGGTGATTCCGCGACATCTGGTTCATGGCGGCGAACAGGTGGAGCTTGAAGTGCGCATGGAGCGCGAGATTGGTGCGGCACCCGAGGCGATTGGCTTGGACGTGCGCTATGAAGACGCCGATGTGTTCGTGATCAACAAGCCGGCTGGATTGGTGGTGCATCCCGGTGCCGGCAACCGCTCGGGCACCTTGCAGAACGCCTTGCTGTACCGCGATCCGGCACTGGCGGAAATCCCGCGCGGTGGCCTGGTGCATCGCCTGGACAAGGACACGTCGGGCTTGATGGTGGTGGCGCGAACGCTGCGTGCGCATACCGCGCTGGTCGAGCAGTTGTCGGCGCGCGACGTGCATCGCCAGTACGAAGCGATTGTGTACGGATCGATGGTTGCGGGCGGCAAGGTCGAGAAACACATCGGTCGCCACCCGACCGACCGCCTGCGCCAGGCCATCCGCGACGATGGTCGCGACGCGGTCACCCATTACCGGGTTCGCGAGCGCTTTCGCGCACTCACCCTGATTGAATGTCGACTCGAAACCGGTCGAACCCACCAGATTCGCGTGCACATGATGTCGGTGCGCCATCCGCTGGTCGGCGACGCGACCTATGGTGGCGGCTTGCGTCAGCCGAAGGGCGCGACGCCGGAACTGGCCGACGCGCTGCGTGGTTTCAAGCGGCAAGCGTTGCACGCCGAGAAACTGGAGTTCGCGCATCCGGCCGATGGTCGTTTGATCAGCGTTGAAGCGGAGCGTCCGGATGACATGGAGGCGCTGCTGGTCGCCTTGCGCGAAGACGCCAAGGCCACTGGTTGAGCAACAACGTGGATGTGATCGCGAATGGCTGGATCGTGCCGGACTGGCCGGCACCAGTGTCGGCGGCAGTCAGTACGCGACTTGTTGATGGTGCGTCGCAGCCGCCATTCGATTCATTCAATCTCGGGACACGTTGTGGTGACGATCCAGATCACGTCGCCGCAAACCGGCTTGCACTGATCGACGCGCTCGGCCTGCAGCAGTCGCCATGCTGGCTGCGGCAAGTGCACGGGACCACCGTGGTTCGACTGAGTTCTTCACCCGAACCGGTTGAGCACGAAGCCGACGCTGCCGTCGCCAGCGAGCCTGGCGTCGTACTGGCGATCCTGACCGCCGATTGCCTGCCGGTGCTGTTCGCGAGTCGAGACGGAATTCACATCGGCGCCGCCCACGCGGGCTGGCGCGGCCTTGCCGCTGGTGTGCTGGAAGCGACGGTCACCGCGATGGATGTTCCCCCTAGCGAAATCATCGCTTGGCTAGGACCCGCGATTGCCGCGGATTCGTACGAAGTCGGCGAGGAAGTGCGTGACACGTTTGTTGCTCATGACCCCCGGGCTGAAGCGGCATTCACCGAAAGTCGGCCCGGCCACTGGTTTTGCGACCTGTGTGCCCTGGCGACGCAGCGCCTTCGCGCCTACGGCATCGAACACATCCACGGCGGCGGCTTCGACACCTTCGACGATGATTGCTTTTATTCCTACCGCCGCGACTTGAAAACCGGTCGGTTCGCGAGTTTGATCTGGATCTCTCCTTAGCGCCCCTGGCGTTACAATCACGTTCGACTCACCAACACCGGGAGTACGCGCCATGGAACTGACCGCTGTTCTGTCACCTGCCGAAGAAGGTGGCTACGTCGCGTTGAATCCCGAGACGGGGACCACGACGCAGGGCGATACCGTCGAAGAGGCCATCGCCAACTTGAAGGAAGCGACGGAGCTCTTTCTCGCCGAGTTTCCGATGGTCATGCGTGGCCCTCCTCCGTTGGTGACTACGTTCACCATTGCGGCGCATGCCTAAGCTGCCGAGAGTCTCTGGCGCACAGGCGCTCAAGGCGCCTCAAAAACTCGGGTTCGAAATAGTCCGCCAGTCTGGCAGTCACGTCGTCGTTCGCCGAGGCATCAAAGGCTGCGTCATTCCGATGCATGGCGAACTCAAGGTTGGCACTCTGGCGGGACTACTTCGCCAAGCCGCGGTGTCGCCTGACGACTTCATCGCCGCTTTGGACTGACTTCATGTTGTGGGTTGATCGGCACAATTGAATCGTTCGCACGCGTGATTAGCGCCTCGCAGGTGCACGCGCCAGAGCCCAGACATCGATTCGTGCGACACCAGATTTGCGCAACACACTGGCACATTCCCCCAGGGTTGAACCGGTGGTCATCACGTCGTCGAAAATAGCGACGTGCGCAGGCAACGATTCGCCATCGGCCAATGAAAATGCGCGAGCCAGATTGCGTCGCCGGGCGGCAGCGTCGAGGCCGGTTTGCGGTGTGGTATCGCGCTGTCGCTGCAGGCGATCAAGGGCGATGTCGATGCCGAGCGCCTGCGCAATCGGTCGCACCAATTCCAGTGCCTGGTTGTAGCCGCGCT
>JBATAQ010000064.1:0-1988 GCA_049661925.1 Dokdonella sp. | reverse complement strand
CCATTTCCGTACCGCGTTCCGCGCAAACCGGCGCGAAAACTCTCGCGCAGAAAGGCATCGCAGCGGGTTTGGAGTGCATCCAGGTCGACGGCAACGATTTGATCGCGATGCGCTCGGCGATGGACATTGCCATGAAGCGCGCGCGTTCCGGCGAAGGCGGCACCGTGATTGAAGCCGTCACCTATCGACTGTCCGACCACACTACCGCCGACGATGCGCGCCGCTATCGCGACGACGCCGAAGTCAAATCGGCGTGGGAACGCGAGCCATTGCGCCGCATGAAGGTGTACCTGCAATCGCTCAACGCCTGGACCGAGGAGGAAGAAATCGCGTGGAAGGAACAGTGCGGGAAATACGTCGATGTCGAGGTCAACGCTTACCTTGAATCGCGTTCGCAGCCGGTCGAGGCGATGTTCGATTACGTCTACGCCGAACTGCCGCCCGACCTTGTCGATCAGCGCGCCGAAGCGCTCGCCATCGAACAGCGCGGCAAGGACTGACTTTCGCTTATTCACAACGGCACCGATAAACGTCCGGCACGCAGCCAGCAACGAGCAAATATCCATGGCACAAATCACCCTGATCGAAGCCGTCACCCAGGCCCTCGCCTACGAGATGGCGAACGATCCGTCCGTTGTCGTATTGGGCGAAGACGTCGGCATCAACGGCGGCGTGTTCCGCGCCACCTCCGGTCTGCTCGACAAGTTCGGGGCGCTGCGCGTCATCGACACGCCGCTCTGCGAAACGACGATCGCCGGTCTTACCGTCGGGCTTGCCGCACAAGGCATGAAGCCGGTCGCCGAAGCGCAGTTCGAAGGTTTCATCTACCCGATGATGGAACACATCTGCTGCCACGCCGCCCGCATGCGTACGCGCACGCGTGGGCGCCTGACCGTGCCTGCCGTGTTCCGCGCGCCGTGGGGCGGCGGCATCCGCGCGCCGGAACATCATTCCGAAGCGAACGAACACCTGTTCACCAACGTGCCGGGATTGCGCGTGGTGCTGCCATCGTCGCCTGCTCGCGCCTACGGCCTGCTACTCGCCGCGATCCGCGATCCCGACCCGGTGATCTTCTTCGAGCCCAAGCGCATCTATCGCCAGTACAAGGAAGAAGTGCCGGACGACGGCGAAGCCTTGCCGCTGGACGTTTGCTTCGTTCTGCGCGACGGCACCGACGTGACCCTGGTGACCTGGGGCGCGCAAGTGAAGGAAACACTGGAAGCCGCCGACGCGCTGGCAAAAGACGGCATCAGCGCCGAAGTGATCGACGTTGCCACGCTGAAGCCACTCGACTTCGACACCATCGCCGAATCGGTCGGCAAGACCGGCCGCTGCGTGATCGTCCACGAAGCGCCACGCACGGCCGGCTTCGGCGCTGAAATCGCCGCGCGCCTCGCCGAGCAATCCATGTATGACCTGCTCGCTCCCGTCGAACGCGTCACCGGCTACGACACCCATATCCCGCTGTTCCGCCTGGAAATGAAATACCTCCCCAGCGTCGACAAGATTGTCGAAGCGGCGAAACGCACTTTGCAGCATTGATCGCAGTGCCGGACCACACCGAAAACGCAGCGATAAACCGATGAGCGACTCCAAAACCTTTTACCTGCCTGACCTTGGTGAAGGCCTGCCTGATGCGACCATCGTCGAGTGGGTGGTCAAGGTCGGCGACATCATCAAGTTGGACGAGCCGCTGGTGTCGATGGAGACGGCCAAGGCGGTCGTCGATGTGCCATCGCCGTTCTCCGGCAAGGTCACCAAGCTCTACGGCGAGAACGGCGACGTCATTGAAACTGGCCACGCGCTGGTCGATATCGCGCTGGACGCGTCGCTGCCGCAACGCGCCGACGCCGAAGATACAGGTCATAGCCATGGCGGTCCGCCCGCTGCAAAAGCGGCGCCTGCCGAGCCGGAAAAGCCTGCACCGAAAACCGAAGCGAACGCTGAAGCCAGCGCGGACGCCGGCACGGTGGTCGGTGCCATGCAAA
>JBATAQ010000063.1:0-3339 GCA_049661925.1 Dokdonella sp. | reverse complement strand
TCAACGGATCGCGTCGCGCCCGCGTGGCGCGTGGCTCGGGCACCCAGCCGGCCGACGTCAATCGGGTGCTGAAGCAATATCAGCAGATGGAAAAGATGATGTCCAAACTTGGCAGCGGCGGTATGAAGGGCCTGATGCGACAGATGCAGGGTGCCATGAAGGGCATGGGCGGCGGGGCCGGCGGCTTCAGACCTCGGTAAGGTAAATCCTGGCGTCGCCTCGGCGCTCGTGCTGCCGCAACGCAGCAGAAAACGCTGCAACTGCCGGAAAGGTCAGCATATTCCAAAAGTGAAATGAGCCTGAGCGGTCGTTATTGAGAGGGTCAGGCGGCTTGTTTGCACTGGATGTGTTTGAAGAGCTTGTTGCGTTGCTGATTGAGGTGTTCGGCGGCCTGGTTGTCGGTCATAGCGCAGGCGTGTTGGTCCAGTTCCGTGAAGGTCAGTCCGGGCTTGAGGAATCGTGCGGCATCGGGAATCGCTTTGAGCTTTTCGTAGGGCGTATTGATCTGATTCAGCGGGTAGCGTCGGCGTTGGCGGCCTTTGTCGTCGAGGATGACTTCCGGGAAGAAGCAAGGTCGGTGATAGTTGAGATAGGGCGTGAGCGTCTCGATCAGGAAGGCGCTGACGGCCTTGGCATGACGGCTGGGGATGTGGCTGTAGCCCAAGTGTTTACGCACCACCGAGGCGTTCTTGGATTCGACCAGCGCGTTGTCATTGGTGCGCCGGGAGCGTGACTTGGTGAACTCAATGCGCAGCTTCTCCAGCATCTGGGCCAGTCGATGGTTGATGTACTCCGTGCCGTTGTCGGAATGAAACCCGCGCAGGACAAAGGGGAATACTGCCATCGCCTCGCGCAGGGCAGGAATCAGGAAGTGCTCGCTGATGCGTTCCACGGCCATCACCACTTCGAACTGGGTGACCGCATCGACCAGGTTGATGACGTACAGGCCTTTGATACCGTCAAAATCGCCTTGATGCACGGAGTCCACGCGCAGATAGCCTGGCTGCCCATCGGGTTGTGGGCGGCGGCGTTCGCCGATAGCGATGGTGCGTGATCGGGTGGACTCATAGTGCCCGCGTTGGCGGCGGTAACCAGCCGTGGCGCGCAAGTTGTAAAGGTGGCCCACCGAGATCGTGGCCAGTCGTTCGTAGGTGGCATCACCGAAGACCGTGAAGGCGCGCTCGGCCAGCTTGCGCGTGGCCGGGCCGGAGAGCTGACCGTGCAGCCGATCAAGGATGACCAGCGCACGCACGTCAGCTGCGGTGTAGCGACGGGCGAACGGCTGGGCCGGCGGCCCGCGTCGATCCGGGAGGTAGCGGTGCTGCTGCCACTGCCGGATCAGGCGTGTCAGCTGGGCACGCGAGTAGCCAGTGACCTTGAGTGCAAAGGCTCGCACCAGGCCTTTTTCGGGGCGTTTGAGTGAGCCGTAGTGGAACTGGCGCAAGGTGGCAGCCAGCCACGCATGACGGTCTGCCGATGGCGGCGCGGAGAAGGCTATCTCCGCAGTGCCATCCAGGAACGCACGCACTTCGGCGAGCGAGGACAACGATTGGGTATTGAGGGTCACGATCATGCTCCGAGCATGACCGTCCAGGCTCATCTGTCGTTGGAATCACGGCACCTCGTCCAGGCTCATGTGTCATTGGAAGAGGCTGACGCTTGCATCCACCCAGGCTGACGATCATCATACGTTACCCTCGACCGGACCGGCAGACCAGACCGGAAGTGAGCTTCAGCTCAGGCGAACGTATCCGCCATCAGTGCATCGAACCACTTGTTCATCTGCTTGAAGTTCTTCTGTGGTCTTGATTGAACAGATGGATACGCCGGGAAACTTCAGCACCTGACACTGTTTCTTGACCCGCGCGCCGGTACTGCAAACAGCCGAACGACCACTCCACAAAAACCCGACAAATTCGAACTCAAACGGTCAAAAAATTAAACCTGTCACCGTTTTTCCGTTCTTATGCTGTCCTTTCGCATGCCGAACAGGTCATTGCGCAGCCTACGGCTTGGGCCGGGGGGTGGTGGCCACGGTAGGTGGCAGGATCGGCAACGTGACCTTGGGCTGATCGCCAGTCAGTGACCCGAGAAAGGTCTCGATCAGGTTGACATCGTCATCGCTCAACTTCGCGCCGAGCTGACTGCTGCCCATGATCGCAATAGCTTGGCGCAAGTCCCACACCCTGCCGGTATGGAAATACGGTGCGGTCAGGGCAATGTTGCGCAGCTGGGGCACACGGAAGACATACTCGTCGCTGACGGTCTTGGTCACCTCGAAGCGGCCCTTGTCACCAAGCGGCAAGATGTCGGCGCCGGGACGCTCGACAACGCCGAAGGCGGAATACATGCCACCGCCGACGTTGATGCCGTTGTGGCATGCCGCACAGCCCTTGTTGATGAACAACGTCAAGCCTTCTTTCTGCTTCGCGTCGAGCGCCTTCTCGTCACCCTTGAGGTACCGATCAAATGGTGCGTTCGGGGTGATCAAGGTGGCCTCGAATAACGCGATAGCCTTGCGCACGTTATCGAACGTTATGGGATCGGCGACGCCGGGGAAGGCCTTGGAGAACAATGCGGCGTAGCCCGGGATACCCTTGAGTTGCTCTACCACATGCGCTTCGGTCGTACCCATCTCGACCGAATTGAGCAGCGGCCCACCGGCCTGTTGTTCGAGATCTGCGGCGCGTCCATCCCAGAACTGGGCAACATTGAATACCGCGTTGTAGACAGTCGGCGAATTGCGGCCGCCATGCTGCCAGCGATGGCCCAGCGAGGTCTCCTGCAGGTCAACCCCGCCCATGCCTACCATGTGGCAGGAGTTGCAGGTGATGGAATGGCTTTCGGACAACCGAGGCTCAAAGTAAAGCATCTTGCCGAGATCCACCTTGGTCGGCGTCGCGGCATTGCCCGGCAAGGCCGGCGCGGCGGCGGGTATCGGCTTGAACAAACCCTGCGCTTGCTTTATCAGCTCGGTTTGGGACCAAGCCGGTCCTGTAGTCAGGCACCCAATGACAATCAGGGAAATAAACTTCATCTGCTGCATGGGAAGCTCCTCTGCCTTGTGTAGCGATCGAAAGTACAACGCGTGATGCGTTTCGTACGTCACGGTGGATCGAAGACGTACCCCACGGGATACCGTGAAACCCTTGCCTCAGGCGAACGTATCCGCCATCAGTGCATCGAACCACTTGTTCATCTGCTTGAAGTTTTTTCGCGTCCACCCATTCGACGCTGCCGAGGATTTGGCCACGGGCTTCATGGTTCGGGTCGCCGGGTCATATTGGAAAACTGCTTGCATCCAGCCCGCCGCGCTGCTGCTGATGGTGGAGTAGCACG
>JBATAQ010000062.1:0-8507 GCA_049661925.1 Dokdonella sp. | reverse complement strand
GCAGAACTGGGGTTGGCGCTCGATGACCTTGCCGATGACCCAACGGCACAATACGGCGAAATCTGGTTTCACGGCGGGCGCCGCTACAGCGAAGCTGAAATCATGCGTGCTTTCGCACCGCTCGCCGATGCGATCAGTCGCGACGCAGCGACGTTGCCTGATGCCGAAATCACCTACGCCGCAACCGGTGGCATGGAGTCGCTTGATCGGGAAACGATGAGTGACTGGCTCGATCGCAATGGTGCATCCGGTTGGCTGCGCGAATTGATAGAAGTTGCCTACACCTGCGAGATGGGGCTTGAATGCGACCAGCAGTCGGCACTGAACCTCCTCACCTTTATCGACCCGGGGCTGGAATCATTCAAGATTTTCAGCGAGAGCGACGAGCGATATCATGTGCGCGGCGGTAATGATCAGATCGTGCATCGTCTTGCCGCGAAACTCGACGATGCAATTCACACCGGCAACGTGCTCGAAGCACTTGGCCAGCGCGCCGACGGAACCTACTCGCTGACTTTCTCGCGTGGCGCTGCTTCGTTTGACGTGCGGGCGCGCCGCGTGGTGCTGGCGATGCCGTTCACGACCTTGCGCAGGGTGCGTCTGAATCTGGAACTTCCGTTGCCCAAGCGCCGCGCGATTGCCGAGCTTGGATACGGTACCAACGCGAAACTGATGATCGGTTTCAACGAGCGCATCTGGCACACTCGTCATGCGAGCGGCGGCGCAACCTACAGCGATCTGCCGCTACAGACCACGTGGGAAACCAGTCGCATGCAGCCGGGAAGATCCGGCATCCTGACCAATTTCGCTGGCGGTAAACACGGCCTTGAAATGGGTCGTCGGACGGCGAAGGAACAGGCCGATGCATCGGCGCGTCAACTCGATGCAATCTATCCCGGCATCTCCGCTGCGCGCGAAGGGGCACGGGAGGCGCGCTTCCACTGGCCAAGCCACCCGTGGACGCTCGGCAGTTACGCCTGCTTCATGCCGGGGCAATGGACGACACTGCGTGGCGCAATCGGCGAACGTGTTGGCAACCTGCACTTCGCTGGAGAACATTGTGCGTTCGACAATCAGGGCTTCATGGAAGGCGGCGTCGAAACCGGCGAATGGGTGGCGCAGGCTGTCATCACGAACGACTCAGGTGCCTTGCGCGAAACCCGCAATCGTCGCCTGCAGCAACGTGTGCAAATCGCATAAGAAACGCGCCATCAGTTCAGATCGTCACGAAGAATTTCGCGCCTCCGCAGCGAGAGAGTTCAAGGTTGCGCATAAGGATTGTTCGCGATCTCCTTGAATTCCGATTCGCTGAACGTCGCCAGCACCAGGGCGAACAGGAAGCGCACGACGATCATCAGGCTTGCGAGCAGGATGTCCGCGTTGATCGCGATGCCGATGCTGGCGAATCCGCGCAGCATCGGTTGAGCGATCACGAGTGCGACGGCGATCATCAAGATCATTGCAAGGCAGTTGACAGCGCCCATGCCGAGATTCTCGCGCGTCCAGGTCAATCGCGGTTCGCGGCTGTGCCAGGCACTCCAGAACGCGATGGATATCTGGATGCCCGCATAGGCGAGCGCCCAAACTGCGGTGCCGGCATGCATGTCGCGGTAGACGTGCACAGCCGCCGACAGCGGTTATGGGTTGTCGGGTTCCGCCACGACGCCGTAGGAAATCACGACGAAAACCATTACGAACGCGAGCATGCCGCAGAGCTTCAGCATGTCCCAGAAGTGTTTGGCGAAACCGCGTTCCGGATACAGCACGATCGACGCGAGGCTGATCAGGATCAATTCCACCGCGAGCAGCGCCTGCAAAACGATGTAGGGCACTCCGCCCCAAAGACAACCGGCAAGCAGCATCAGATGGGAGATCGCAAGCTGCATGATCTGCCGTCGCGGGGTCGCGCGAATTTCCGTGGCTAGTTTTTTTGAACTTCGTCACCGTCGGCTCCCCTTGAATTGCGTGCTCACACAGCCGTTGCACCGCCCAGAGCAGTTGTCTTTGTCTGGCTTTTCGCCCATGGCCGCGTCGGTCCTGACCATCGTGCGCCAATCCAGGACAGCCGGGCTGATCGTCACGCTCGGTTGAGCGCTCCAATGATCGCGCAATTAACTGGCGCGACTCATGGAGCGATCGGCGCAGGAGAAGGAGCGGTCACTCGAAGCCGTGGCGGAAGATGAACTCGCTCTGATAGATCACCTGGACGGCACCAGTATTGTCGTCACCGCCGATTTGATGACCCGGTACTCCAACCGCAAGATCATTGGTTCCATCGCCGTTGAAATCGCCGGCCGTTACTTGCGCCCCGAACGTGTCGCCGGGCATCGCTGGCGCAGCCTGGTATGCAGCGGTCAGTCCGATGTGCCGTGCGCTGCTGATATCGAGCGCGCTGTTTCCGCCGTCTATCACCCAGATCGCGCCTGCGGCACTGACTCCATTCCATGTCTGTAACGGCATTCCGATGACAAGATTGCGGGGCGCGCTTGGAACGCTGGCAAACTGCACCACGCTGACCCGTATTCCCAGGAACGACGTCTGCAGGGTGCCGCCTGGAAGCGTGTCTTCGCGAAGGAACTGATTGCCAACGGCGGTAAGCCCGGAGGCGCTGCCGTAAATGACATGAACGGCCCCGGCAGCGGTCACTCCGTCAAGCTGCTCGAACGGAACGCCGACCACGAGGGCATCGTAGGGAGTGCCCCCGAGAGGGACGCGGTTCAAGCGACCGGCGGCAACCGAAGTTCCGTATCGATCGCCGTCCTCGCAGCTGTCGGCGATGCCTAGCGTGGCCTGGTTCCAGTACGCTGCACCAGCGGCGCTGAGTCCGCCCGGTTCATTGCGTCCGCGCAGGACGAGGACGGAACCGGCTGCCGGATGCCCGGCACAGGTGGCACCGGGAATGCCGATCGCCAGATCACTGACGCCATCGCCATCGAAGTCGCCTGCCGCCAAGGCGTAGCCGAATTTTTCGTCGGGTTGATAGGTGCCGGTCAATCCGTTCGCACCGCGGTAGAACACTTCGGCATCTTGTGGATAGAGCCCGGCGACGCCGCCATAGACAATCATCACCACACCCGCATCGACGGTGGACAGGATGTCTTCATCCGGGATGCCAATCGCCAGATCATCCAGCGTGTTCTGGTCGAACTGGCCAATGGCAAGCGACGCACCGAAATGATCGCCGGGGCCCTGGTTGCCGGGATAGAGTCCGCCCTCACGAATCGTGGTGATCGTGCTCCAGACTCCGTTGCTGGCGCGATTGAGAACGAAAACCGCGCCGGCTCCCTCGGAATTGAGACTGTCGCCCGGGACACCGACGACCAGTTCATCATCGCTGTGTCCCTGATCGAAGTCGCCCGCCGCGAGTACGATGGGCGGACCAAGAGCGGTACCAAGAATGGTGGGTATTGCCACCACTTCCACAGGATGGAATTGCTGCGAAAAAGGCGCGCCGATCGCGGCGACCTTGCCGCGATAGACCTGCACTCGCTTGGGGTGTTCGCGATCAGCGATCACCAGGTCTGCCACGCCATCAGCGTCGAAGTCACCGCTTGTGGTCGCGACGCCGAATGCATCGGAGGCTGGAGCAATCAGATTGGGATTCTTGATCGCGATATTGCCGACTGGGCCAAGCAGATTGCGGGCCATCGCATTCGTGGCCAAGGACAAGGAAATCGTCAACAGCATAAGCCAGCGACCTTCAAACGAAAACAGCAACGATTTCCAGTTCACGATTTCTCTCCCGCAGTTGAAGGGTATGGGGCGATTGCCTACCTGCCCATGTCCACGAGGAAGAGCGCCGCGAGGGGCCATGTTCTGCGGGATCAATAGTCGGCTCACTCCAGAAGCCAAGTGCGACTGCTCAATCAGTTGTCGCATTCAACCCGCCTTGCCGCCGCCGTATGGCTCGCCTGGATTCGCCTGAGCGTTGGCGACAGGTGTCAATTGTTCATGAACGTCGGTGGAGGAAACGTGGCAATTTTCGCCTCCTCCTCGGTGCCTCGCTGCGCAGTCCAGCCGGTCTGAAGATACTGATGCACCGCCTCCATTTCCTCATCGGTGAGGTGCGAGAGTTGTTCACGCGCCACGATGCCCATGATGCTGCCCTGCGCGTACATGTCCCGTCCGTCGCGGGTCACCCCGGTTTTCATCAGCGTTCGGAACTCCTCAAGCGAGTAGCCTTTCACGATCACCAGCGGCGGGGCGTTGAGAATTTGCTTTGGCGTTTGATGATGGCAATTGACGCAGCCGACCATGTAGGCCAATCGCTCGCCGGAGACAGGCGGCGTGTTGGCAACGGCAGGGGCTGGACTATCTGTTGAACAGGAACCAACGCAAAAAGCCAGACAAGTTGCGAGGAATGGTCGCGGTATTCGGCTCACAGGAATTTCCAGTTTGAAGGATCAATTATTGCTACGGCAGGATTGCGATGCCACATCGGAACGTCAGACCCAGCCACGTGATTAGAGGCAGAGTTGTTTAGCCGTTAGCTTGATCGACGCTGGCTTCAGGCGAATCAAGGCCTGTCGAATCGGCGATGGGAAGTTCGCCCAAGGACACTCCTGCTGCTGATCGGATGGGTTACTCCGACAAACGAGAAATCGCAGCGACAGGGGCCAACGACGGCAGGTTGGTGCGCGCCGCGCCGTGTGCCGGAAGTACGGTGGCTTTGACGATGCCGGATGGCGGAACCGTTCCCGCGCAAAATTCTGTACCGGTGGCCCCTGATGCTGGCAACTCTCGTGGAGATGGTTATCCGCACCCTGCGTCGCGCAATTCTTGCGCCGCGCGCCCTTAAGGAGTTGTCCACAATGAATGCCACACCCTTCCGAATCAGCCTTGTGGCAGCCGTCATCGCCACGTTCGCGTCTGGCTTGGCCGATGCGCAGTCACGCCTGAGCTATCAGGGCAACTTTGGTGCGCGCAATCCGCACGCCGATCCAAGCTTTCAACAGTTCGGAGAAGGGCTGGCGAGCGGCGACTTCGACGGCGATGGCATTGATGATGTCGTGATCCTCGAAAGCTTCAACAGCCGCATGCGCGTTATGCGCGGGCGCAGCTGGGACTTCAGCCAGACCGGGTTTTTCTTTAAATTCACATCGACATCGGTCGAAACACCAGGCCATAACGGGGTCGTCGCCACGGGCGACTTCGATGGCGACGGCAAAGACGAGATCGTCCTCGGATTTTTTTCGCAAAGTTTCAACGGCATGTCCGAAGTCGGCAAGGTGTCGATCATGCGACGCAGCAGCTCCGGCGAATGGATCGAGCAGGGCTTCATTCGCCTCGGCAGCAACGGCTATCCCGGCGGCAGTCCGATGGAACACGACAGCCTCGGCCGGGCTGTGGCCGTTGGCGATTTTGACGATGACGGCTACTCCGACCTGGCGATCGGCGCCAACCGGCGCACGGTGCTCGGCCAGCAAAATGCAGGGAGTGTGCTGGTTGTTTACGGATCGGCCAGCGGACTTGGGCCCGCGCGCAGCCAGCTTTGGAATCGCTTCAACAACGGCGTGGGTGACCCGGTCGAGGCTGGTGATTATTTCGGTAGCGCCCTCGCCGTGGCGGACTTTACCGGCGATGGACCTGACGACCTGGTAATCACGATTCGTGCCGCGCGCTGTCCCAACGGCCAGCGCGGTGGCGGTGTCGTTGTCATGCGCGGCAGCGCCGGCGGAATTACCTCCGTCCAGTCGAAAGGCTATTTCGCCGGCGTTGACGGAACCCCCGGCAGTTGCACAGAAGACACTGACTTTGGGCGCAGTCTTGCGACAGGACGCTTCAATAACGACGCGCGCCCCGACCTTGCAATCGGGGCCTATGGCACGCCCGAAGAACGGGGCAGCGTCACCGTTCTCGCCTCGAGCATCACCGGCCCCGGACCCAACAGCAGTCGCTATTTCCGCGGTAGTGATATGCCGGTGTCGCCAGTGGGCGCCAGCACCATCGGTTATGTGCTGCAGGCAGGCCGCTTGCGGGGAACGTCCACGCTGGACAGCCTGCTCCTCGGCGCGCCGTACGAGGATGTCAACGGTAGCGGCGACGCCGGATCGGTGTGGGTCATGCATCCAGATGTTGGTGCCAACGGACTAAGCCTAAATGGCGTCGAACGCTGGGTACAGAACGTGCGAATGGCATTGGAACCCATCGAGCCCCTGCAATTCGGCGATCGCTTCGGCTCGTCGCTGGCAGTCGGCGATTTCAACGGCGACGGTGTGCGTGATCTTGCCGTCGGCGCGGTCTACCGAGGCGATCCCGAGCAGCACTCCGGCGCCGTACAGTTCCTCTACCAGAGCGAGTTCATTCTCAAGAACGGGTTCGATTGATCGATGTCAGAATTTCGACCGCTCGCTCCCCGATCAACAGCGTCAACACAGACCCTGTCGGTTGCCAGGTACAACCGATGGCGCTTGCCCCTGGTAGTGCCTTCGGTCGGATGGCCCTTGCCAACGCCGTTCTCCGTGGAAGGTTTCATCGCCCGGAGAACTCAAGTGCAGACACGAAAAATCAGGTTGCAGACGCTGGCATTGCTGCTTGCCACGTACTTTGCCAGCGCGGGCCATGCAGCGACGTATACGGTCACTCGCGGCGACGATCCCGCACCCAATGGTTGTCCCGTGGGTGATTGCTCGTTGCGTGAGGCGCTGGAAGCGGCGGTGGTGACGCCGGCAGGAGACGTGGTCGTGCTGGGGCCAGGCCTGTACAACGTGACGCGAGGTCAACTCAACGTGGTTGGCCAGGTGACCATCGCTGGCGCGGGGTCCGCATTGACGCGTATCGTTTCGACCGGTGCGTTCAGACTGATGGGCGTATCCACGCTCGGCGAACTCAACCTTGCCGGCGTAGAAATGTCTTCGCAGCAGGAAGCCTTGGTAGCGACTGACAGCTCGGCGCTACTGCAAGACGTCCGCGTTGTCTCCGGCGCCGTTGCGGTACAGGCGCTCGGTTCCACTCCGGCCTCCCTGCGCGCTTACAACTCCCGACTTGAGGGATTGATCTGCGGCGGCGTTCCCGCCACTTGCCAGGTGTTCGACAGCGAGATGGTGGGGGTCTTGATCTACTACTCCAATCTCACGCTGGCAGGCGTCGAGGTCGCAGCCACGGCGAATGCCTCCAGTTTTTATATCGCGGGTGATGGCGCAGTGTCGATCAGCGATAGCACGATCCGCGGACAGCCCGAATTGGCGTTTGTCGGTTCCGGCGAGGCTGCGCCGGACGTGCAGATCACTCGCACCCGCTTCATCGGCAATTCCGGTCCGCTCACATCGACTCGCATGAGCACCATTCGAATGACCGATGTCGAGTTCCGCGACAACATTGTCAACTCTGGCAATAACACCAAACCCGCAGCGATTCTTGCCAGCGACGAAGGCGCATGGCGCATCAGCCGCGCGCTGTTCGTCGGCAATCGCGGTGGCAGCGGCCAAGGCGCGGCGGTACGCGTGACTGATGGCGCAAATGTCGTGATGGACAATGTCACGTTCTACGACAACACCTTCAAGACCGGCAACAGCGGCAACGGCCACACGATTGGCGTGGATGTCACAGGCAACACATCGACCCTGTTCTGGTTGTTCCACGCGACATTGCGACGTGCGCCCAGTGTCTCGGCGAACGTGTTCGGATCGGTGCTGCGCGTGAATGGCACGGCGAGCAACCTCAGCGTTCGACTGTTCAATTCACTCGTTGACGGAACATGTGCATTCGGTCCCGGCGCGGCGCTGCTCCAGGCCGAAGGCAACATCGAATCGATTGGTAATTCCTGCGGACTCGTCGCTGCCAACAACAATCGTTCCAACATCCCCGCCAATCAACTGCTGATCGGTTCGCTCGCTGACCACGGCGGTTTCACGAACACCTATCTGCCCGCATCCGGTAGCCCGCTTCTCGATACGGCGACACCCCTCTGGTGTCAGTTCAATCCACTCGAACAACGCCGCTACCTTCGGCCGGCCGGCGGCATCAATTGCGATGTCGGCGCAGTGGAAGCCGGCGCGATTGCCGACTCGCTCTTCGCGAACGGGTTCGAATAGCGCATTGGACCAGCGGCCGACCTTGCGCGCCTTGACCTTCCACGATGAGGTCACTTTGGCGTCAAATCGCGCACAGCTGCGGTCCCGACCGGTCATATTGCTACCCAGGAGAGCGTTGGAGGCAATGGGACGTTCCGGCTATTCAATGGCTTGACCGGCGCACAGTTCTCCAGTTTCGTCCAAGGAATGTCCAATGACATTGTTGTGGACGGTACCCACGCAGCCAGTTTTTTCGAGGACGTGACGAACTATCGAAATGTGGGCGGCGTATACCTATGGACAGCGCGAGACAGCGCCACCGCCGTCACGCTAGCGACGGTGCCATCTGGAGTAGCTACTGATTGCTATGGACTGAACAGACTCGTTGGCGTGCTGCGCCACCGAGTCGTTACCTGCCGCGTCGCGCCGTTATTGCCGGCGCATCGATCAAGGCCACAGGTGCTGCGGCGCCTGGCGGTTTATTTCTGGCGGATG
>JBATAQ010000061.1:0-12250 GCA_049661925.1 Dokdonella sp. | reverse complement strand
CCGACAGGCCATCGGGCCGCATCCGTTGGGTTACTTTTCTGTGCGCCAGAAAAGTGACTCGCACGCCGGCAGGCGCGAGAAACGCCTGACCTGTCTGGCGACAGCCAATAGGCAGGGTGAAGCGACCAACGCGCCGCCAGGCGCAAGAAAGATATCGCTCGCAGTTGCGAGCGAAAACCTGCCGGAGGGTCAGTGCCCCCCGGCGGCAGCCGGCCCGGCCTTAGCGCCAAACGGTGGTTTGGCCAACCAGATCACCACGACCAAGGCGAAGAACATCCACCCAAGCAGGTACATCACTTCATTGAAGCTGATCTGGTATCCCTGGATCACCATGGTTCGTTCCAGCAATCCGTAAGCGAGCTGATCGTTGCCTTGGCCCGCAGTTGCGATGGCTTGCTGGGTGATCGGATCGTAGACGCTGATGTGTTCGCTGAGTTGTGCGTGATGCAATTCGGCGCGGCGTTGCCACATGAAGGTCACCAGCGATGCCGAGAAACTGCCGCCCAATGTTCGCAGGAAAGTCGCGAGGCCCGAGCCATCGGCAATCTCGCTCGGGGTCAGGTCGGAGAGCAAGATCTGCGTGACCGGCATGAAGAACAATGCAACGCCCAGACCTTGCAGCAACTGCACGCCAGCGACGTGGTAGAAATCCACTTCAAGGTTGAAGCCCGCGCGCAACATGCAGGTCCCGCCCATCACCAGGAACGCGCCGGATGCGAGCACGCGCAGGTCGAATCGGTTCGCGTATTTGCCAACGAATGGCGACAGCACCACGGGAATCAATCCGATCGGCGCGGTCGCGAAACCGGCCCAGGTGGAGGTGTAGCCGATCTGACGCTGCAACCATTGCGGTACCAGCAAGCCGATGCCGAAGAAGGCGGCATAAGCGAATACCAGCGCGATGGTGCCGAAGCTGAAATTTCGATGGCGGAAAAGACGGAGGTTGACGATGGGTTCCTTCTCGGTGAGTTCCCAGATGAGGAACACGGCGATGCCGATCACCGAAATCAAACTGGTGACCACGATGAAGGTGGATTCGAACCAGTCTTCGTCATTGCCCTTGTCGAGGACGATTTGCAGCGCGCCGACGCCGACGATCAGGGCGATCAAGCCGATGTAATCGATCTTCGGCTTGCTGATGTTCACCGGGCGACCCAGCATCTGCGTGCTGACCACGAAACAAGCGAACAAACCAATCGGCACGTTGATGAAGAAGATCCACGGCCAGTTGTAGTTATCGGTAATCCAGCCGCCAAGGATCGGACCACAGATCGGCGCGACGACCGTAACCATCGCCAGCAAGGCCAGCGCCATGCCGCGCTTTTCCGATGGAAAGATCGAAATCAGCAGGCTTTGTGTCAGCGGATACATCGGCCCGGCGACGGCACCTTGCAGGGCGCGGAAGGCGATCAGCGTCGGCATGTTCGGTGCCAGCCCGCACAGGAACGACGTAATGGTGAACATCAGGGTCGAGGTGACGAACACTGGAACTTCACCGAAGCGGCGACTAAGCCAGCCGGTCAACGGCAAGGTGATCGCAAGACACACGGCGAACGAGGTAATTACCCAGGTCGCCTGGTTCGGGCTGACGCCAAGATTTCCCGCAATCGCCGGCAGCGACACGTTGGCAATCGTGGTGTCGAGCACCTGCATGAAGGTGGCCAGCGACAGGCCAAGAGTGGTCAGCACCGTGCTCGGTGGACGAAAAATGGGAGCGGTCATGGGTCGCTATCCAATTGCGGCAGGCGTCGCGAACGCGACGAACGCTGCCGGCGACTTATCGTGCGACCGCCACGGGCTCGGCTTTCATGCCGGCCATGTTGGCGTGGATGATGCGTGCAATTTCCGCATCGGCCTCGGCGGCATTGTGCTGGTAAACGTCAGTGCTGAATTTCGCTGGCCCGGAAGCCACTTGTTGATTCAACGACGTGCCGGTCTGGTCGCGAATGCTGACGTCCACGCCCATCGACAAGCCAACGCGCAGCGGGTGGTCAGCCAGTTCCTTCGGGTCAAACGCGATGCGTACCGGAACGCGCTGCACGATCTTGATCCAGTTACCGGTCGCGTTCTGCGCCGGCAACAACGAGAAAGCGCTGCCGGTGCCGACGCCCAGGCTTTCAACCGTGCCGTGATAACTGACATCGCTGCCGTAGAGGTCGGCCGTCATTTCCACCGTCTGGCCGATACGCATCTGACCGAGTTGGGTTTCCTTGAAGTTGGCATCCACCCAAAGCTGGCTCAACGGCACTACCGCCATCAATGGAGTGCCCGGTTGCACGCGTTGCCCCAACTGCACGCTGCGTTTGGCGACGTAGCCGCTGACCGGCGCACGCAATTGCGTGCGTGCCAGTTCCAGCAAGCGTGCGCGCAGCATAGCGGCGGCGACTTGCACATCGGGATGCTCGGCCACGTCGGTATCATCGACCAATGCTTTGCTCGTCGCGGCTTGTTGCTGCGACGAGGTGAGGCCAGTTTCCGCCGCAGCGAGCGCATCACGCGCATGAGCCAGTTCTTCTGCGGAAATCGCGCCGGACGCAGCGAGATCCTTGCGACGCTGGTAGTCGGACCGGGCACGATCCAGCGCCACCTTGCCGGCTGCAACCTGCGCCTGCGCACCGCTGACGTTGCTGTACAGGCCACGTACCTTGCGCACCGTGTTGGCGAGATTGGCCTTGGCCTGGACCAGCGCGACATCCGCATCTGCCGAATCCAGTTTCACCAGCGTCTGGCCTTCTTCGACATAACTGCCGTCGTCGACCGCAATGCTGATCACCGTGCCGGCCGTCTGCGGCGTGATCTGGACGACATTGCCATCGACATAGGCATCGTCGGTGTTCACGTACCAGCGACCTTCCAGCCAGTACCACGCGCCCCAACCGATCACCGCCAGAAAAACGACGGCAATCAGGATGCGGAATGCCCAGCGCCGTTTGTTCTTGCGTGATGCGGCGGCTTTCGGATTTTCGGCGGTCTCGCTCTTGATCGGCGCGTTTTTGCCTTTGACAGGCGCTACGCTGCCGTTGCCGACGTTGCTTGTATCGGCAGTCTTGTCCGCGGAACTCATGGTGAAGCCTCGGTGGGAGTTGAGGTGGCGCGCTCACGCAAAGCGACATCGTGCGAATCAGGTTGGTAGCCGCCACCCAGCCCCTGCACCAGCGCGATGCCGGCGTCGGTGCGCTGGGCACGCAGTTGAGTCGCTTGCTGTTCGGCGACGAGCAGCGCCTGTTGAACGCTGAGTGCTTCGAGGTAGTTGCCCACGCCGCCGTTGTAGCGCCGCATGGCGAGGTCGTAAGCGGCACGCGTGGTGGCAGCGACTTCATCGCTGGCGGCGACTTGCTCGTCGAATGAGCGCATCGCCGTGATCGCGTCCGCTACACTGCGCAGCGCGGAAACCAGTCGCTGGTTGTAATTGGCGACCGCGAGATCGCGTTGTGCATCGCGCGCGGAAAGACCCGAGCGCAAGCGACCTCCGTCGAAGATCGGCAACGACACCGCTGGCGCGACCTGGTAATAACGACTCTGTGCGGTGAGGAAATTGGATAGGCCCAGCGAGGCAAGGCCGACCGCTGCGGTCAGATCGAAGTTGGGGTAGAACGCGGCGTTGGCGACATCGATATCGCGACTCGCCGCTTCCACGCGCCAACGTGCCGCGACAATATCGGCACGACGCCCGAGCAGTTCGGCGGGCAGGTGGCTCGGCAACTCCAGCGCGACCTTATTAAACGTTTTCGGTCGATTGATGGCCAGGCCACGATCCGGTCCTGCACCAAGTAATCCAGCCAACGCAGAACGCGCCCGCACAACGTCGAATTGTGCAGCGGCCATCTGCTGGCGCGCCGCCGGAACGCGTGCGTCGGCCTGTTTGAACTGCAACAGGCTGTCGATACCGGCGCGCACGCGCTGATCGGTCAATTTGCGCACGTCGGTCGCACGATCCAGCTCGCGTTGCGCGACATCGGACATCGCGAACGCGTTGGCAAGATCGGCGTAGCCGCGAGCGACGTTGCCTGAAAGCAGCACACGCGCGGCTTGTGCATCCACTTCGCTGGCGTGGACACGATCAACGGCGGCCTCCCACGCGGCGCGCTTGCCGCCCCATAAGTCGATGCCGTATTCGAAATTTACGGTCGCCCGATACAACGTGCTGTAGTGACCGCCAATGGGTGGCTCGACCACGCTTTCCGGTATGCGAATGCCGGAAGCACTGAAGCCAGCACCGACGGTGGGCTTCTGCGCAGCATCAGTTGCATCGGCCTGCGCCAAAGCAAGGCGCGTGCGCGCGTCGGCGGCTTCGAGGTTTGGATTGCCACGCAAGGCTTCGTCGATCAGCGCGTCGAGTTGTGGGTCGCCGAGCGCGCGCCACCAGTCTGTGGCAGGCCATGCTGCATCGCTCAGTTTGATATCGGCAAGGCTCTGCTCGGCATGCAGCGAAACGGCTTCGCGCTGCATCGTTGATGGCAGCAAGCCTTGCATGCTGGCGCAGGCACTCAATGCCGAACTCGCGACAAGCAAGAGGATGGTTCGTAGCGGCATGGCGTTGATCTGGTTCATTTACTTGCCAATGCAATCAATTGGAATGGGTCGGTTGATCGAGCGCGGTAATCATCCGGGCCAACATGCTGGCGAGGTGCTTGCGCTCGGCGACCGTGAACGAGTGCAGACAGGCCTCGATACAGGCGTCGGCACAGTCCTGGACGCGACTCCAGACAGCTCGGCCGGCTTCACTCAACTCAATCCGCATCGCACGCCGATCGGTCTCACTGGGATTGCGCCGTACATAGCCTTTTTCGCTCAACTTGTCGACAACACGCGTCATCGCACCGGCATCATGCGCAGTATTTCGCGCAAGTTCGGTCGCCGACAACTCGCCAAAATGGGCCAGATGCTTGAGTACCAGGTATTGGGTGAAGTTGAGGTCGAAACCTTGCTCGGCCAGCATCTGCTCCAGTCGCGCCACGATCGCGCTGCGCGTGCGTCCGATCAGCGCCGGCAGGCTGATTTCGGATTCACCGGTAAAAGGGCAGGTAGAGGGCATGGCCGCGCATCTTACTGCCTCGGCAATACTTGTCAAGGCAAGCAATACCGTAGTCTTTGTTCTCGCTAGGCGAGAGATGCGCGCTGGTCTCCCTCTCCCGCCGGGAGAGGGCCGGGGTGAGGATTCGGCCCTTGCGGAACGCTAGATTTCGTTTGGCAGTTTGGCCGTCTAGACGGCCATAGCGCGGCTATCGCCAATCTGGTCAAGCGTTTCTTCCGGCTGCCGCCTTCCATTGTGATGAGAAAAGCAAACGACGCGACAACTAGCCTGACATGGAGGGTCGCACGGAAAAGTAACCAAAAGATGCGCCCGTGGCGGCTCGGTCGTGCGATAAAGCCGCACGACTACGTAAGCTGGCTCCGGGGTTCGCTGACAGCACATCCCTGTGCTGACAGCACAGCACAGCTGCGCTGTGCTGCTTTTGATCTACCCACCCTTTCCTGTCGGCGAGTGCTGGGCGGAAAAGCCGCTTGCGGGACGCGCGATGGATCGCGCGGATTCGGTCGCGGCACAGGATGTGTCTTCGACCGAACCCGACCAGTACTCACGTACCCGTTCGGCGCAGCCGAACGGGCGACAGGCGAGGGGCGCATCTTTGGCCCACGTTTCTCTGCGAGGAGAAAGGTGGGGCGGCGGGCGGCAGCCCGGCGAAACGCTTGACCCGTCTGGCGACAACCAAACAGAGCGAAGCGAACAAACAGGCGCGAACCGCGCTATACCAATCTAGCGACAGCTCACAACGGAGCGCGCCGCAGAAAAGCGCGCCCACGGCGCAACAAAAGTCAGACTGCGGTATAGCCGCCATCGACGGCGAGTACCTGGCCGGTGATGTGCTTGCCGGCATCGGAAGCGAACAACAGTGCGGCGCCCTTGAGGTCTTCATCGTCGCCGAGGCGCCGGATGGGGGCGCGACCGATCAAGGCTTTTTCGCCGATGCCCTCGATCAATCCCTGGCTCATCTTGGTCGGGAAGAATCCGGGTGCCAGCGCGTTGACGGTGATGCCGTATCGGCCCCATTCGCCAGCCAGCGCGCGAGTGAGATTGATGACGGCGGCTTTCGACGTGTTGTAGGCGACCGACTGCATTGGCCCGGGCGGGTTACCACGCAAGCCAGCAATAGAGGCGACGTTGATGATGCGTCCGTAACCTTTCGGGATCATCGAGCGCTTTCCAATTTGCTGGCTGAGCAGGAACAGACCACGCACGTTCAAGTCGAAAACCTTGTCCCAGGCTTCCAGCGGGTAGTCCTCGGCCGGAGCGCCCCAACTGGCACCGGCGTTGTTGACCAGGATGTCGATCTTGCCGAGCTTCTCAAGCGCCTCATCGACGAGCGACTTCACTGCGTCTGGCTTGCTGCCATCCGCAGCAATCCATTGCGCATTGATGCCGTTGGTCGTCAACTGCGCCGTCGCGTCCTTGAGTTCGTCTTCCTTGCGCGCCGAGATCATCACGTGGGCACCGAATTCGCCGAGTGCCTTGGCGATCTGCAGGCCCAGCCCCCGCGAACCGCCAGTGATCAGCGCGGTGCGGCCATCCAGGTTGAACATGGTGCGATCATTCACGTGTGAAATCCCTCAAGTCGGCTCGGTATCTTACGTTCCGATCAAGCTGAACGCGGTCGAATCGCAATCACCCCATGGTGAGTGGTGCCTATGCAGCGGGATCGCGATCATTCGGCATCGCCATTCCTTGGCGGCGCTTTCGCCACTTCAGCGGCACAGGTCTTGCCGAACGCCGCGACATCTGGCGACTCGCACAGTCGCGTGCGCACGGCGTCGAGATATTCCGCAATGCTCGGCGTTGGGGACGTGATAGTTGCCATGATCTGGCGGGCGCGCAGCAAGGCATTGGCGGAAGCTGCGGCATGCCCGTTGAGCATTTCCGCTTCGGCCAACGCCGTCCACGCTTGTACATGGCGGCTGTTGGGTTCCGTATACACCTTGTCGGCAAGCTGGCTGGCTTCGCGTGCGGACGACAGCGCGAGTTCCTTGTCATCGACCGCAACAGCCATGCGCGCGACGCTGGTGAGCGCGACAACGACCATCGGGTGATCGTCTCCAAGCAGGCGTCGGCGCATCGCCAGCGATTGTTGATGCAGGTCGAGTGATGCGCGCAAATCACCACGGCCTTCGGCAACCAGTGCGCGATTGTTGAGGACGATGGCCTGATCGGGATTGCCGTCGGGAAACAGTGCCTGGAACTCGGCTTGCGCCTGCAGGTAGAGCGTGTCGGCGCGATCGTAATCTTTCATGCCGAGTGCGGCCTTGGCGAGGTTGGAAACAAGTGCCGCGTGAGTCTCTGGTTCCTGGTGTGAAGTCGCCGATTGCTCGACAGCCTTGCGAAAATACTGATCGGCGACGGCAAAATGTTCTCGTACCAATTCGAGGTTGCCAAGATTCCCAAGCAGGATCCCGTATAGGGCGTTCGACTTCTGGCCGCTTTCCTCAATACGTGCGATTCCCAGCCTGAACATGTCGACCGCTTCATCCATCCGACCCTGTTCCTGGCGGAGGCCGGCGATTCCCTCGACGATCCGCAGGGTGCGGATATCGTTCTGGCCGAACGCCGCTTCGCTCTCACGCAAGGCGGTGGTCAGTTGCTTTTCGGCGGCATCCAGGCGAAAGCGACTGACCATGCTGTAACCAATGCCAAAGCGGATCTCTGAAGCAAGGTCCGGCCGCTCCTTGAATCGATCATCGAGCGTTTCGGCAGCCCCGTCCAGCGCCTGGCTCAAGGTCAGTTCGCTGCCGGCGGCAAACGGATCGGACATCTTCAACACGTCCATCAGGAAGCCGTTGACCTCGCGCATATCGTCAGCGCTGCGCCGCGCCGCAGTGGCCTGAACCATGGCGACGCCTGCTGCCGTGACAATGGCAGCGATGGCGAGGGCGGCGGCTGCCGAACCGATTCGATGGCGTCCGACGAACTTGCCAATCCGGTAGCCGGCCGAGTCCGGATGCGCAAGCACCGGCTTGCCGTCGAGAAAGCGTTGCACATCGGCACCCAGTTCCTGTGCGGTCGCGTAGCGGCGCGCAGCCTCCTTGTGCATCGCCTTGGCGACAATGCGATCCAGATCGCGGCTCGACCGGCCAAGCTTTTTGCGCTGGCGTCCCGGCGAAGATTCTTTCCCATCGACGCGATGCAGGGCGCTGCGTAGCGGTGCTGGCTCGGTTTCGCCGACCACGCGCTCGGCCTGGCCCGGACTTAGACCTTCAAGCTCATAGGGGCGTCGACCGGTCAGCAATTCGTACAAAACAACGCCCAGCGAATAGACGTCCGAACTGGTCGTCAACGGCTCGTGTCGCACTTGTTCGGGGCTGGCATAGGCGGGCGTCATCGCCGTCAACGCAGTTGCCGTTCCGCTGGCGAATCCTTCCGCTTCATCGAGCGTGCGGGCAATACCGAAATCGAGCAGGCGCGGCTCGCCGTCTTTGCCAACCAGGATGTTTTCGGGTTTCAGGTCGCGATGCACGATCAGGTGACGATGCGCTTCCTGCACGCCGTCGCAAACTTTCTTGAACAGCCGCAGACGAGCAGAAACGTCGGAGTCGAGCTTCTCGCAATAGCGCGTCAGCGAGACGCCATCGACGTACTCCATCACCAGATAGGGAATCCCTGATTCGGTGCTACCGCCGTCGATGATATGCGCAACGTTCGGATGATGCAGGCGCGCGAGCAGCTTGCGCTCGGTCTCGAAGCGCGCGATCAATTGGCGGCGAAATTCCGGAGCGGCGTGCACATGCAACGGCCGGATCAACTTGATCGCGACCTGTTGGTCGTAGGTATCGTCGGCGCGCTTGCCCAGGAAAACCACGCCCATGCCGCCCGCATCAATCTGGCGTAGCAATTCATAGCTGCCAAGGCGCTCGCCCACGGTCGGAAAATCTGCGGCATGCGGAGCGCGCGTGGCTTCCTCAAGAAATGCGCCCATCGTCGATTCCGCGTCCACCAGTCGCAGCACTCGCGCCAGCACGGCTTCCGGCAGCGACTGCGCCGCGACCCAATCGCGGCGAACCGATGGCGGTTGCTCCAGCGCCCGATCAAACCACTGCAAAATCAGTGCTTCTGGAGAGCTGCTCATGCCCGTGTCCTTGCGCATGTCCAGCCTGGACCCGACAACGCGACCGCCGGGTTCCCATTGCGAAAGCCGCGATATCGACTGCTAGACTCCCTGTCGTGAACTCGGAATTCACCAAGCTGTTGGCGTCGTGGCGTAGCGGCGATGAAGACGCGCGTGATCGCATGGTCAACGTGGTCTATCCCGAATTGCGCGCGATTGCCTCGCGACAGATGGCCGGCGAACGGCGCAATCACACCCTGCAACCTACCGCCCTGGTCAACGAGGCCTACATGCGGTTGAGCGGCCTCAACGCGATCGACTGGCAGGACCGCAGCCACTTTGTGCGGATTGCCGCACGCCTGATGCGCGAGATTCTGGTCGACCATGCGCGTCGTCGAAATGCGCAAAAGCGCGATGGCGGTGAGCGGGTAACCCTGACCAACCTTGACTTCGCCGATGCTGCCGGCGAGACCATCGACGTCGTCGGACTCGATCTCGCCCTGACTCGGCTGGAGGAACTGGATGCCAACAAGGGCCGCGTTGTCGAATTGCGTTTCTTTGGCGGCCTGACTGTGGAGGAGACGGCGGTCGCGCTCGACATTTCGCCGGCCACGGTGAAGCGCCACTGGCAGGCGGCGCGTGTCTGGTTGTACGAGGCTCTTGGCGAGCATTCTGCAGCGGGCGACGACACGTCCGACAGCGAGTCGACCACTTTGGACTGATCCTCGCACTTCGGCGACTTCGGAAGGCGATGGCGCGCTCGCGTAGCAAAGTGTGTTGGTCATGACGATTTATCTTGGCGGAATGAGTCAGAACTTGTATAGGCGCAATTCGCCGGCGATTCGGCTCATCGCCGTCGACGATTGCTGATTTTGCACCCGACACGGATCGCCGTGAGCTGGTTTCCCGCACTTCTGCGCCTTCATCGACAACTGGGGCATTCCGCCCTTTGGAGATGGCGAAAATGAAAGCGCGCAACCTGCATCCCTTATTGATGGCCTGCGTAATCGCGATGGCGACCGCTGGCTGCGACGCCAACGATTCGTTCGCGGGCAACGACGACGACTATTCCCAATCTGACACGTCCGACGGCAACTATGCGGACGGCACCGCCAGCCAGTACCGCGCCGGTTCCGATCAAGCCAACGGTCCATCGACAAGCGGTGGAATGCAAACAGTGATGATCACCGACCAGAACGGTGCCGGGCAACCGATGCAGGCCACGTCGGTTACCATCCCGGCCGACTGGCAAGCGCAAGGCGGCATCAGTTGGAATCGCAGCGAGCCCTGCACCGGCAACCAGATGCGCTTCGAGTGGCAGGCCTCCTCGCCTGACGGCAACGAAGGGTACTCAGTGATGCCGGGCCTGAGCTGGCAAGTGCAAGGCACCCAGATGGCGATGAATCCGTGCCAGGCGATGCCGTTTCGTTCTGCGCAGGATTTCCTCGCCGCCTTCGTCCAGCAACAACGGCCCGGTGCTCGCATCCTGCAATATCGGGCGCGCTCGCCGCAGCCGTCGAACGGTGGTGGCCAAGGCAACGCGCGCGTCGACTCGGGCCAGATGCTGGTCGCCTACCAGCGCAATGGCCAGGCCATGCGCGAGGTGTTCTCGACTTCGGTCATGTTTACGCAATCGCAGGGCAACGTACTGGCCGGCGCAATGTCGGTGAGTTCATTGCGCGCACCGGACGGCCGGCTCGACTTCAGCCTTGCCGAGGCGATCGGTGGATCGATGAAACCCGATCCGCAGTGGCAGGCTGAAACCCAAAGGATCAGCATGCGATCCGGCGACAGTTTCGCGAGCCGCCAGAGCGACCAAATTACCCAATGGCACAACGGTCGCATGGCCGCAATCAACGCGCGCGGCGCGGCCGATCGCGCCGCGATTCGCGCCAGTACCTCGCGCGATATCGCCAACATCTACTCGCAGATCAACGCCAACACCTCGGCCACGGACGACAACATCCAGCGCCGCACACTGGAGGGCATCGGCAGCTACAACACCTACAACGATCCCAGCGGCGGCAATACCGTGCAAGCCGACATCGGTTACGACCGCGTCATCGGCAATGGCGACGGGACCTACACCGGCACCAACGACCCGTACTACAACCCGGCTGGCAGCAGCGAACTGGAGCGCGTGCAATGAGTGGCCGAAAGAATCTCGCTGCCGGGGCAGTAGGCTTCATCTTGTCCAGCGCGCTGGTTTTCGGAACCATTGACGCCATTGCACAGGATGGATTTGATGCCCCGCCGCGACGGCAACAGCAACAACGTCCGCCAACGTCGCCAGCGCCGGCATCGACCGGAAACTACCCAAACCCGACGCCGCCGCAGCAAGCTCCGTCGCCAGCGCCGCGCGACGGCTACGGCCAAAGCTCACAAGGCGATCCCGCAAGCGCCGAGAACATGGACTTCGGCATCCCGCCGCAATCTCAGTTGCGCGACAGCAATTCGTTGCACGCGCCAACGCCGCTGACCATTCCCGGCGGCAAGGTGATCGGCACTCGGCAGCTTTCGCAACTGCTGGGTGACGCACAACAAAAGGCCTTGCTGTTCCAGGTGTTCGGCTCGCCGCAGACATTGCCGAATGCAATTGCCGCCGGTCCCGCATCACAAGGCGGCAGCTTCAATGACGACACGCAGCGCGGATTTGGCGAATTCCTGCAACGCACCGTCGGCGGCGACCAGTCGCGACCGCTGGTCTTCTACTGTGCGGGCAACCACTGCTGGATGTCATACAACGCTGCACTCCGCGCGATCAATCTGGGGTACCGCAACGTGATCTGGTACCGCGGTGGCCTGGACGCGTGGACGCAAGCCGGTTTGCCGACTCAACCTGCGAGTTGAAACAAGACCGGTTGAAAGCGCATTGCAGATGTCTGCACCCGGACGGCGTGCGCGATCAGCCAGCTGGCGAACCCAGGATCGAGGAGCGTTCCAGATGGCGTTCCACTGGCATCGGCACGCGGAATCGCACATCCTGCGCGTCCGCCGCCTGGCGGTTGTTGATGGGTCATCGTCATGTTCAAAGCCTGGTTTCGCATTCCGTTCTGGCAGCGCGTAATGGCGGGCTTCGTGCTCGGCGGGCTGGTCGGCTGGCTGGTCGGCCCGTCTGTGACGCCGTGGACGCAGCCGCTCGGCGACATTTACGT
>JBATAQ010000060.1:0-17892 GCA_049661925.1 Dokdonella sp. | reverse complement strand
ACTCGCGCGCCGGCAGGCGCGAGAAACGCTTGACTAGTCTGGCGGCAGCCAACAAGAAAGAACGGCGCGGTCAGACCGACAATCCCGTCCCCGTGAGCTGGACACCAGTACGGTTCGTTCACCAATGAGCCAAGTGCAACAGCCTAGATTGCTGGATGGGCTCCCCGACGCCAACGATTTTTACTATTGGCCACTCGTCGCGACCGCTCGACGCTTTCCTCGACTTGCTCCATGAGTCGAACATCGAATGCATCGTCGATGTTCGGCGGCTACCGGGCTCGCGCAGCTTCCCGCAGTACAACGCCGACGCGCTCACTGCGTCGCTTGCCGAATGCGATATCGACTATTGGCATCTCGAATCGCTATGTGGTCGACGAAGCGCGCGTGACTTATGCGGAGCAGCGCCGGAAGACTTCTGGAGCAACGCGAGCTTCGCTCGCTATGCCGCGTATGCGCGCGGCGAGGCGTTCGCACAGGGATTACGTGAACTCATGCAGCGCGCGCAGCGACAACGATGCGCAGTGATGTGCTCGGAGGCGGTCTGGTGGCGCTGCCATCGGCGCATCATCACCGATCATTTGCTCGCAGTCGGCGTCGTCGTGTGTCACATCATGGGAGCTGGCAAGGTGACGCCGGCAACAATCACTCAAGGCGCACGCGTAGATGACGGACAAGTGGTTTATCCGAAACCCGAAGCAGAATGATCCAGCGACGAGCCATGTCGCATCACCGAAGGAGAAATGGCATGAGCAAGAAATTCAAGGTGGGTGACCACGTGCGCTGGAATTCCGAAGCTGGTCACGTCAGTGGACACATCATCAAGGTGCATACGAGCGATACGGACTACAAAGGCCACACTCACCATTGCAGCGAAGACGATCCGCAATACGAAATCAAGAGCGACAAGACCGATCACGTCGCCATGCACAAGGGCGGCGCGCTGAAGCATGTCGGCTCGTGACTGATAAACCGCGCTCGGCCTGATGGCGCGGGTGGGTGCCGCTCACGTGGCGCGAACGCAGATGTCCAGTAGCTGCGCGCCTGCATTCGCTTGCAATGAACACGCGCCGTTGGTGGGAAGAATGCAGGCGTCGTCGGTCGCCAGCGTTACGGGATTTCCCCTCGACGGAACCAACTGGACGCCCCCATCGAGCACAAAGGTGAAACGGAATGCGGTTTGTGGCATCGCGACCACGGCTTGCGCATCGCTGGTTCCACGAAACTGAATTACGCGAGCGCTTGCCAGCTGGTGGGTCGCAGCGTCGATTCCGATGTCGCGAATCGCTACGACACCTTCAACGTCATCTTGCCAACCTGCATCGGACGCGACGTGACGCACGAAGCGCTGTCCGCCGAAATCACGCTGCGGATTGACCGTGGCAGTTGGCAACGAAAGCTCATGATCGCGCCAGGTTTCGTGTTCGGCGGGAATGCCAAGCTCGATCACTTCCAGCCCCGCCGATGATTCCAGCACGCGATGGCGAATCGTTGGTGGCTGCAATACGCAGTCGCCCGGCTGCATCACGAACGGCGGGCCTTGGTCTTCGTAAACAACGCGCACCCAGCCGCGGCGGCAATAGATCAGTTGCAGGCCGACCTTGTGATAGTGAACGTAGTCATCGACCGGTCCGCCCTGCTCGATGCGGATTTGCGAAGCGATCACGCAACCTCCGATGCGATCAGGAATCAGGTCGCGATACTGCATCCCCGCGCGACCTGCGCTCCACTCGTTGTTGCCATCCGCCCGTTTGATGGTCGGCGCTTCGATCACGGGCATGGCGGTGCCGAGGCACGGCTCGTCGACTGGCTCGATCAGCACATTGCCGGGTGCGGCAGATTTTCCGTCGAAGGCAGCGCTGTCTGGCAGGAGTCGGCGCGGCAATCGCAATGTCGTTGCAGCCTGCTGCGCTTGCGCATCCGACAGGGCCGAATGCTGCTGCAAACGCACGAAAATACCGAACCCCGATATGACAGCAATTCTCGGCGCGTCCGCTGGCATGATCATGTCGAGTCGAAAGCCGAGTTGTTCCGTATAGAAACGGACGGCCGCATCCAGATCGTCACAAACTACGGCCAACTGGGCACCAGGCGATTGATTGAGCACGTCCATGCCGACCATTTTCTTTCAGGTGGCCTGCGAACGAAAGAGCCCGCTGGATTCGACGGGTCGAGCCACAACGGCATCCATCGAATACCCGCAACGGGCACGGCAATTCGCATTGTCCTTACGATGCAAAGTGGCAAGGCCACCTGTGCAAAGGAAAGGCAAACATTGATCACCGAGGCAATCTACCGCCACCGTCTGCTCGGCAAGCGAATCATCGCCAACATGGGCCGTTGGCTGCCGGCCTGGTTGTTCCGACCTTTGCGCTCGGCAGCCGAACAACTCGCGTTCCGCGTCCGTCCCGACTACCAGTCGGGCACATTGCCCCCAATTTTCCACTACTGGTCGGGGCGTTACATCGCTCCAATCATGGAGCGTTCCGGCATCGGTTCGCCCGAGCACTTCTACTTTGACGAGATCGTCAGGCAAGCGAAATAGAACAGCCGCAGGACGCGGATCATCAGCCTCGGTTATCGCGCTTGTAGCCTGGAGTTGTCGCTGGTGCAGCGGCTGATTGAATCGGGCATCGACTGTCACCTGACTTGCACTGACTTCAATGCAAAGCTGCTTGCCACCGCGCGGGCGGACGCCGCATCGGCTTCAATTTCGATCCCGCCAACGACGACGACATGGCGTTCATCGATCGCGTTCACGCTGTCGACACGGAAGCACTGGAAAACGAGGCATATCCCGTGGCCAACATGATCGCCCTGCTACGAAAAAAGCATGGCGAAGCATCAATCACACTACCCGGTCAGTCCGGAACGTCACGTCGCAATGACGCGCGAACAACGGAAAAGCTGGCGCGTTGACAGCACGTCTGGAGATGCTCGAAAGACGTCGTCGCACGCTCTGTCGATGGTCCTTTGGGGGTGTTGGCGGTGGTCTACCTCGAGAAGTTCTACCCAGATGCCCCGAAGGCGGGCTTTACAGCGGCGCAGAATGTCGCCAATGCGCAGCAGCAGGGTCTGGACCACGTCAAGAAGTGATTCACTCTCAACCAGACCTACGTCCTGGACGCGCTGGCATAGGCGAAGACCTTGCGTGGCGAAGCGCAGACCAACATCGGCAACTCAGCTGTCATTGACTGGCGCCCTGACTGCATAGGCTTGGTGATGAAACGGCAAGTTACGGACAGCGTGTGGCAGTCGCACGCGCGATGGTCGGGGTTTGGATAAGCCTGCCGTGGGCAGGTAGTCGATCCTTCAATCGGTCCTCATCGCCGATCCGTGATCCCTTCGCGCGCTGTTTTGCGCATACAGGAATCAAGTCCATCGTTAATTCCGGAAGTTCCAATGCACAGCGCGCCAGCCCTGGTCGAATCCAACATCAGAACAACCGTCTATCGTCCGCGCATGCACTTCTGGGTGCAGATGGCGCTTGCCCTGTTGCTGTTTGCGGTGGCGGGCGTTGTCATATTCGCCGCCGGAACGTCTTGGCCGTGGGTAAGCGCCACTGGCGTGCTCAATGGCCTTCTTGCCGGATTCCTGCTGCTCACGGCAGTGGGCTCGCGTCTTTTGCATGTCAGCGTGACTGAGGACGGCATCGAATTCACTTTGCCGCGCCCGGGCAACACGACACTGATGCCGTGGATGTTGCTGAGTGCAACGGTGCGCTGGGACCAGATCCAGGCGGTTGACGTGCGCGAGCGCAACGTGATCCTCAACAAGACGTCCTACATATTGCGAACAACGGCAGGAGATGCCTTCTTCTTCTCCCCGAACTGGCGCAGTGCGAGGCAACTTGCCGAACGAATCCTGCAGCGATCCGGTGCCGCGACCAGCTACGAGAATCTGTTGGCGGTGGCGGAAATCGATCCGGCGAAGCCAGCGACCAGACACAAGCCAAGCACCGCGGAGAGAGCCGCGCATCTATTGGGCATTGTACTTGCGGTGGCCGCCGGGACAGCTGCCCTACTGTTGCTTGTCGCCGCTTTCGTCGGTGGTCCTGAGGGACGCAGCAGCATCTGGCTCGCCATCTTCATGCTTTCGCTCCCTGCGTCCGGTGCCGTTGCGTTGATGAAGTTTCGGCGCATGCGTTGATCGGATGCGTCAACGTGGTTGCCGTCAACCGCATGCACTCGACGGGTATGGCTTGAACCTTACGGCACACGCAAGCCGCCTCGCTGCCGTCACGTGGATTCGACCGTGATCACCCATGCGCGTCGAGGTGTGGTTGTGTGGCGATGGTGCTGGCCGTGAAGCCGCGGTGACGCACTGGCCCGTTTCGCTGCCGAATCCCGTTATCGCCTGCATGGCGATGAAATTCAGTTCCAGTCCACATGGCATCCCGCAGCGACAGTCAGGCCGCACCGGGGTGCTTGCCGTTGTCACGCTGGCGCTCGCAATGGGATTGGCCTGGCTGCTGCTTTCGAGCAACACCAGCAATCCGCTTTCGTCCTTGTTCGGATCAATCGGAAGTCGCGGATTGCAGCCCGCGCTGTTTCAGACTGCACCGTTGCGCACTACTCGTGGCGGAGTTGATCGCGTTTACGCGATGAGCACGCAATCGCAGACCGTGAGGTTTCGTAGCGGGCGCAGCATCAGCGAGGTACGCAATGATTACCTCCACATTGACCTATGGGCCATCGATTCGGCAACGACAACCATCGCATGGCGCAGGCGTCTGCGTACCTTCGAGGGCAAGGAAGGCGAAGGACGAATCCTGCCGGGATTCGCCATTCTTGGTGCCGATGGCGACACGCTATGGCTGAACGTGGAAGGGCCGCTCGGCGTATCCCTGATCGATGGCCACACTATTGCCGATGTGGCGCTTATCGAACAACGCAATCCGGATCTCGCCGGCAAGCTCGTCCTTGAAACGGGCTACGTCGCGTTTGGCAAGAACGGGTTGCAGTTGACGCTCGACGATGGGAATCAGTGGCGCATCGATGCGCGCGATCTTTCCGCCGCACCGCGCAACACGCCGATTAGCCATCCATCCGATATCGTGGGGCTGGCCGATTTCGGGAACTCTGCAACCAGTCGCTTTCAGCTGCGCGCACTGGCTGTCGAGAATGCGTGGCTCGGCGTACTGACCGATGCGGAAGCCAGCGAGCGGAGCCACCCCGCCGTTGTTCCCGGACGCGAACCGAACGAGCGGCCCGGCGCACTGCAACAGTTTCTCAACGAGAACCACATCCCCAAACCGCTGAACGATCTCTTGCCCCAGGCTTACCGCCTTTGGAAGGCGCAAGTCACCAGGGTTTCGGCCGCGCCGCCGGACTGGCCCAGGGAGTTGCCCGACAACTGGGGAACCCGCGAAGAATTCACTGACTACGACGCCCTGCCGCAATCGCCGACGTTCCTGCGCGGTGGCTTGCTGCGCGAGAACGGTTCGGCAAAGGTACCGCTCTGGTATAGCAATCCCGACAGTGTGCTGGTGCTGCATCTCGACAAGCTCGGGCCAGCGGGTCGACTGCAGCTGTCGCGCATATCGGGACCGCTCGGCAAGCCCGTCTGGAAGGCACCCCTGGCGATGGTGACGCTCGCAACGGTGTTGCGCGGCGAAAGCGATCTCATGCTGTGGGGCAGCGAGCCGCTGTCATCGGATCGCAGCCAACAGAGTCGCTTCGACGAACACCGCAAGCTGGTGCGGATCGATGTAGCGAGTGGCCAATCCAGCGTCCTCGACCTCACCGCCGTGAGCATCACCACGCCCGCCGGAAACGACGCGCCCTCTCATTGAGGGTCCGAAACCAGTGAACCGCCATCTCAACTGGTTTAACGGTGCGAAACTTTCGTTGTCTCCGGCTATTGACACCCGCTACCAACGCCTGATCTTGCGCGCTCCTTACCGTGGCGGTATAACATACGTTATAACAACTATTGGATCAGCGATGAGACTGAAAATCACTACCATCGGCAATTCTGCCGGCGTCATCCTGCCACGCGAACTGTTGGCGCGGCTGCGTCTGGAAAAAGGCGACGAGCTGTTTGCGCTGGAAACACCGGACGGCGTGAAGCTGACCACCTACGATCCGGAATTCGCGGCGCAGATGGATGTGGCCGAGGAAATCATGCGCAAGGATCGCAACGTCTTGCGCAAGCTGGCGCAGTAACCAGCGGGCGTGATCATCTGGATCGACCGTGCGCTCGTCATCGCCATCCACGAGCGTCAGTTGTCCGAACACGGCGGCGGCAGTGGCCTGCGCGATAAGAACTTGCTGGACGCGGCACTCGCGCGTCCACGACATCTGCACGCGTACGGCCAGCCGTCGCCCGACCTAGCCGATCTTGCCGCGAGCCTGGCGTTTGGCTTGGCGCGAGACCATCCCTTCGTCGACGCTAACAAGCGCACAGCACACGTTTGCTACCGCGTTTTCTTCGCGCTCAATAGCGTCGAGCTGGTCGCCAGCGACGAGGGCAAGTATCTCGCCATGATCGCGCTTGCCGAAGGACGTCTCAGCGAAGCCGAGTTCGCGCAATGGCTGCGAAAGCGCATCACGCACAACTCCACCAATCGGTTGAACGAGCCGCGCTCGCGTTACGCGCGATGACCGCGGAAACGGGTTTGCATTGGGTGACCACTGGTTCGTCTTGCCGCTTCGCGAACGCGACTTCCCGGCATGGGGAAATCAACCGTCGAGCGCCTGCTCGAACGCACGCGCACTCAGGGCCGCAAACATCGCGACTCGAAATCATCGATGAACAAGGATGGTTCGCTTTGCGCTTTCAGCGCGCCGATGTCGCAACGCGGAGTCGCACCGGTGTCATGGCGAACGAGCTCGTAACAGTCACGCATTCCCGATGGTAGTGCATCGAGCGTCGTCACATCTTCACTGCTGTCGTGGCTGATTGGCTGCAATCGGCTAGCCCGAACAATTCGGGAGGGACTGTTCGCTAGCGCGTCGCCCGGTGCCAGTATTGCTGATAGCGCAAAACGTGCCGGACGATTTGATCGCGATGAGTTTCCCTGCCTTCGCGTTGACTTTCGCCAAACGCATCGTGCTCGCTGCCGCTGGTGCCGGCGACGCGTCTTTGCTGATACGTTAATGTCAGAAGCTTGCGTCCCGTGAGGAACGGGTCCGCAACAAGGCCATCGGCAGACTGCGAGTACAGCGACGGCGAGCATTTCAATCAACGAGAGACAAAGCGCATGGTTAATTTCACTCTGGATATCGCGCAAACATCGGCCGTAGCCGCCGTGCTGCTCGCGCTCGGAGAATGGATCAAGAACCGCGTCTCGGTTCTCTCGCGCTATTTCATCCCATCGCCGATCATCGGCGGCCTGGTCTTTTCGCTGATCGCACTGGCCGGGCACCAAAGCGGCACTTTCCGTTTCGATTTCGCCCAGAATATTCGCGACTTTCTGTTGCTGGTGTTCTTCACCACGATCGGATTCTCAGCCAGCTTCGAGTTGCTGAAAAAGGGTGGCGTCGGCGTATTGTTGTTCCTGCTCTGCGCAGTGGGTTTGGTGCTGATCCAGAACGGTGTTGGCGTCGCCCTGGCCGAGGCAATGGGCACCAGTCCGCTCATCGGCTTGGCGGCTGGATCGATCTCGCTAACGGGAGGCCACGGTACCTCGGCGGCGTTCGGGCCGTTGCTGGAGAAGGCCGGCGCGGTTGGCGCGCTGCCCGCTGCCATCGCGGCTGCCACGTACGGACTCGTCGCGGGCTGCGTTATCGGCGGGCCGGTTGGTAGCCTGCTGATGCGTCGGCACAAGCTGGTCGGCCCGGCGCATGACGGCAGCATTTTTCAGGCGCAACCCAGCGCGATCGAGACCGCCCGCGAAACCACCGAAACCACTGACGCCACCATCCTGCGCGCAACCATCGTGCTGTTGGTCGCCATTGGCGTCGGCACGCTGCTGGTGAACTGGTTGGAATCAATGGGCGTGACCTTGCCCGCCTATCTGGGACCCATGTTGGTCGCGGCGGTCTTTCGCAACATCATCGACTGGCGCAACTGGGTTTTGCCGACGCGACAGTTCGAGGTCGTCGGCAACGTCGCGCTGGCGTTCTTCCTGACGATGGCGCTGATGTCGATGAAACTCTGGGAGCTGGCGGCGGTAGCCGGACCCTTGATCGTGATCCTCATCGTCCAGACCGTGATCATGTTTTCGTTCGCCTACTTCATCACCTTCCGGGTCATGGGCAAGGATTACGACGCCGCCGTGATTTCTGCTGGCCACTGCGGTTTCGGCATGGGCGCAACGCCGAACGCCATGGCCAACATGCAGGCGTTCACCAGCGCCAACGGCCCCTCGTTCAAGGCCTTCTTCGTGATCCCGCTGGTGGGGTCACTGTTCATCGATTTCTTCAATGCGATGACCATCACCGGCTTCGTGGAATTCTTCAAATAAGTGTAGCGATCCGAGTGCGCGCCAAGCGCGAAGATTTCGCCTCGCCAGAATCAGCGAGCGGTTCTTATCTCGTTGCGCGTACGCCCATCCAACCCTTGACCGAAGCAATCACGAGCGGAATCGCACCGAACACGATGAACACCATGTCTCCCGGCATGCGCAGCCACTCGATCAGGTGTGAGCGCGGCATCGCCATGTAGTCGATGCTGCGCGCGTGCCAGTAACCGTGTTGCACGACATCCCACATCTGCAATATGCCGCTCGGAAACAGGCTCAGCACGATCATCATCATCAAACCGACATTGGTGCCCCAGAACGCAACCTTGACGTATTTCTCGATGCCCGGCCAGTTCCCGTCGCTCGCGGTTTGCCGCAGCACGAACACCATCAATGCAATGGCCAACATGCCGAACACGCCCATGAGAGCCGCGTGTCCATGGGTTGGTGTGATCTGAGTGCCTGTTTCGTAGTAGCTCACGATCGGCAAATTGATCAGAAAACCAAACATGCCGGCACCAACGAAGTTCCAGAAGCCGACCGCCATCAGGAAGTAGAACGTCCACTTGTGCGGGATCACGACCGGTTTGCCGCCCGCCGCCTTGACCTCGCCTTGCGTGGTGCGCACAAAATCCCAGGCATCCAGGGTCAGCAAGGTCAGCGGCACCACTTCGAGCACCGAGAACAGCGCCGACAACGCCATGTTGAAGCCGGTTTGTCCGTTGAAGTACCAGTGATGGCCGGTCCCGATCAGACCACCGAGGAAGTACAGGATCGCGTCGAGGTAGATCACCCGCAGCGCGGTATTGCGTCGGGTCAAGCCGAGTTGGTAGAGCGCAAGGGCGACGATCGTGGTCGCAAAGAACTCGAAGAAGCCCTCGACCCACAAGTGGATGATCCAGAAGCGCCAGGTATCAACGACCGTGAAGTTGGTCTTGGCGCCGAAGAACAACGCCGGAAGATAGAAAATCGGAATCGACAACGAGGCCACGAAAAACATCTTCACGATTGGCCGTGCTTCGAGGTTCTCTACTTGCGAAGGGCGCGCGACCCACCACAACACGGCGAACCACACCAGCAGTCCAATGGCCAACAGGTACTGCCAGATGCGGCCAAGCTCCAGGTATTCCCAACCCTGGTTGCCGAGCCAGAACCACCAGTCGCCGAGCAGTTGCGATATGCCTGCCCATTCGCCCAGCAAGCTGCCGCCGATCACCGCGACGAAGGCAGCGAACAGCAAGTGAGTCCACATCGTCAAGCCAGCCGGTTCGGTTCGGCGCAACGTCGTCCCGAGGAACAGCGCAGCGGCGACGTACGACGTTGCGATCCACATGATCGCGCTCTGCAAATGCCAGGTACGCAGCAGGTTGCTCGGAAAGATGGTCTCAAGCTGGAAGCCGTAGAAACTTCCGGGATCTGCCCGGTAGTGCCCGAGCGCGCCGCCGATCAGCGTCTGGAAAAGGAATACCATCGCGACGAGCACGTAGAACTTGACCAACGCCCGCTGTCCTGGACCTGGATCACCCGGATGAATACGCGGTTGGATGGTATGACCGTGACTGAGCCAGCCCAGATATTCGAATTTGCCGAAGGCCAGCAGTACGGTGGCAATTCCGGCCAGCAAAACCAGCAGGCTCAATGCGCTCCATAACAAGGCACCTGGTATCGCAACGTTGCCGACGCTTGGGTCGAACGGGAAGTTGTTGGTGTAGGAAAACGTCTCGCCTGGACGATTGGCCACCGAAACCCACGCTGCCCAGCCGACGAAGGCACTGAACTGTCGCAATTCGAGTGGGTCGGTGATCAGGTTCGGCTTGAGCCCGCCGTTGCGCACGGGATCCTTGAAGTAGTCCGTCCAGTAGACGATTTGCTGTTGCCAGGCCTGCACTTCCGCCGGTGTCAGGGTCAACTCTTCAGTCGCCGGATCGTAGCGGTTGGTTTTCAAGGTGACGGCGACGGAAGCCTGCACGGCCGCGCGCTGCATCGCATCGAGCTGGTCGATCGGTTTGCCAAACTGCTCCGGTGCCAGCGCCGCCGCCGTGTCTTCGCCCATGCGATGCAGCGCTTCGGCGGAATAGTCCGGCCCCAGATAGGCACCGTGACCCCAGATACTGCCGTTGTCCATCAACCCATACTTGAGGAACACCGTCTGACCGTTGCTGATGTCATCGCCGGTGAACACCGTGGTGCCTTGTTCATCGACTACCTTGTCCGGGATGGGCGGCGCATTGCGGTAAGCCAGAGCGGTGATCGCGATCAGGACGCCGAATCCGATCACCATCACGATGCCGATGCTGCGCAGCCACCACGGCGACAACGGCCCGTCGTCGGCCGGGTTGGCAATAGCATTGCTGGCGGGTACTGCAGGTGCTGGAGTCATCGCGGCTTCCCAATCCTTGATCTGAGCCAGATAGGGCCGAGCATCGCGTGGTCGCTGGCTGCGGACCAATCACTCGATTACGCCGGAATACCATCGCGTTGCGATCGGCGAGTATCGAGTCTACGCCTGCATCCTCGATAGCAGATGAGGATCGAAGCTACCGAAGGTCCGGCCGGTTGCGAGCGACCACGCTCGCTTTCGAATTCACCTGATCGTTTCCGGTAGGCCTGATCAGGTCAGGCGCTCGCCGGCGGCCACGCTGGCGTCGGTTATGTCCGCCAGTTCGGGATTGATCGCCCAGCGCCAGCGCCCGCTGTCGTGGGTCAAGCGCAGTTGGCGATACCGGGCCAGATAAACCACCGCGACTGCGGCTGCCGCAAGGCCTGAAAGCGCGGCGATTCCCATTGCCCAGCGTGCACCAAAACGATCAACCACCCAGCCGACCAGCGGTGCACCGATCGGGGTGCCGCCCATGACTACGGCGATCCGCAGCGCCAGCACGCGGCCGCGCATGGCGCGCTCGGTGGTGATCTGCATCATCGAGTTGCTGGCAGTCATGAAAGTGAGCGCGGCCAGGCCGACGAAGAACAGCATGCCGGCAAACAGGTAGGGTCCAGGCATCAGCGCCGAAACCGCCACGCTGACGCCGAAAGCGGCCGCCGAAGACGCCATCAGTACCATCCCCGGAAACTGCCGACGTGCCGAAAGCAGTGCCCCGCTCAGTGTGCCGGCTGCCATCGCCGAGGTCAGCCAACCGAATTGACTGGCATCGCCGTGGAATACGGTGACCGACATCGTGGAAATGAAGATGGCGAAGTTGAAGCCAAACGTGCCGAGCAGGAAAAGCATTACCAGCACGGCGATCAGATCGGGGCGCTGCCAAACGTAGCGGAATCCTGCCAGCAGGCTGCCGCGCGTGCGCGCTACCCGCGCTTCGGTGAGCAGTTCGTGCTTTCGAAGCAAGCACAGCGATACCAGCACCGCCGCGTACGATCCCGCGTTGATCAGGAACAGCCAACCCTCCCCCACCGTGGCCAGCAATACGCCGGCTGCTGCAGGACCGAGCATTCGCGCGCCGTTGAACGACGCGGAGTTCAGCGCCACCGCATTGGCAAGGTCATGGTCGCTGACCAGATCCGACACAAACGCCTGCCGAGCCGGAGCGTCGAACGCGGAGACGCAACCCAGCGCCAAGGCGAATCCATAGACATGCCACAACTGCACCGCGCCGAAAAGTGTCAGCAAACCCAGACCAAGCGCCAACAGACCAGACGCTGCTTGCGTGAACAGCAGCAGCTTGCGACGGTCCAGATGATCGGCCGCAAAACCGGTCAGCGGCAACAGCAGCAAAGGCGGCCCGAACTGCAGCGCCATCACCGTACCCACAGCCGTCGCGTTGTTCCGGGTCAACACGGTAAGTACCAGCCAGTCCTGCCCGATGCGTTGCATCCAGGTGCCGACGTTGGACACCAGCGCGCCAACCGCCCACAACCGGTAGTTGTAGCTTCTGAGCGAGTGGAACATGCCGTTCATTGCGAGACCGCCTCAGCGCAAAGCGAGTCAGCGCCAAGCAGGATCAGCGTCGATTCTTGCAGGTATCGTACAAGTGAAATGCACTGGCACGGCGGACGTAGAACCAACTCCGCAGCGCCACTACGGATGAAACGGCCAGAAGTGCGGGATCAGGTACATCGAGATCAGACAGAACAGCCCGATCATCGGTATACCCACTTTCATGAAGTCCACGAAGCGATAGCCGCCAGCGTAGTAGACCATGGTGTTGGTGGGATAGCCGACGGGCGTCGCGAACGAGGTCGCCGCCGCGAATGCGACCGCGACAACGTAGGGTCGCGGATCGGCTCCAACCGAATGCGCCACCGATACGGCGATGCCGACCATCAGCACGACCGACGGGTTGTGCCCCATCAGCTCGGTAAGCACCGCGGTAATCAGGTACACCACCAACAACGCGACCAAAGGGCCGTGGTCGCCGATAAGGCCCATGCTGGCCGAGACCACCGCACCGGACAGGCCGGTCTTCTCGATGGCGATGCCCAGTGGCAGGATAGCGCCGAGCAGGATGATGATTTTCCAGTCGATACCCTGGTAAACATCCTTGCGCCCGTAGCAGCCAGCGAAGGCCATCGCGATCGCGCCGATAATCGCCGCCGCTGGAATTGGCAGCCAATGCATGCCGGACACCACCACTACGCCGACCATGATCGCGATGGCCATTATGGCCTTGAGCGGCGTCTTGCGTTTTTCCTCGCGCTCGCTCAGCACGATGAAGCGGTCGTCGCTGCGCAGGCGCGCGACAGCATCCTCGTCGACCAGCAACAGCAGCACGTCGCCCAGCGCCAGCTCCACTGTCTTGAGCGATTTGCGCAGGATGTGGCCACGGCGATGGATGGCCAGCACGTTGCCGTCGTAGCGCCATTGCAGGTCCAGTTCGGAAAGCGTGCGGCCCTCGATGAGGCTGGCCGGTGCCACCATCAGTTCGACCAGCACGCGCGGGTCGTTGCCTTCCTGTTCGTAACGATGTTCCGGCGCGTGTTCCAGCTTGGTCGCCTTGCGGAAATCCTCGATTTTTTCCCAGTCGCCTCGCACCAGCAGCACGTCGCCCTCTGCCAACTGCTGCGAACGCGGCGACAAGTGTTGCTCATCACCACGCAGGAGCTCCAGCGGATAGACGCCGAATTTGTCGCCCATGCCGATGTCGGCGATGGTCTTGTCCAGCAGGTTGGAATCGGCGGTAACGCGCAGTTCGGCAACGTACTTGCCAATGTCCTGTTCGACCGGCATTTCCGCATCAACCTGCTTGGGCAGCAGCCAACGCCCGACCACCATCAGATAGGTTATGCCGGCGACGGCCAGAATCGCGCCGAGCTTGGTGAATTCGAAAACACCGATGGGCGCCAGTCCGTGTTCCTGCGCCAAGGTATCGGTAAGCAGGTTCGACGAAGTGCCGATCAGCGTGCAGACGCCGCCCATTTGTGCGGCATAGGCCATCGGCATCAGCACGCGCGCTGGCGACGTGCCCGAGCGCGCGCAAACGCGCAGCGCCAGCGGCAGGAAGGTGGCGACGAGAGCAATGTTCTTCACGAACGCGCCCATCGGCGCGATGGTCACCATCAGCGCCAGCGTCAGCAGCCAGGGTTTCTTGATCTTCGCCAGCGCATCGCCAAGCGGTTCCAGTGCGCCGGAGCGTTCAATGCCCAAACTCAGCGCGAACATGGCCGCCACGGTGACGGTCGCCTCGTTGCTGAAGCCACTCAGCGCCTCGCGCATGTCGACGATGCCCAGGATCAGCAGCAGCCCGAGCACCACCAGCGCGACCACGTCGATGCGCATCTTCTCGCTGGCGAACACCGCCATCGCGCCGATGATGATGATCACGGTGGCCCAGGCTTGCCATGTCATACGTTCGTGTCCGGTGGATGCGCAGCGAGGGATCGTCGTTGCGATGACAGGGTAGTGTCAACGAATCCACGCCGTCCGCACAGCGCGAAGTTTGAGATGCGAAGCGCTGATGCTGGGTCAGAACGGAAAATAACGCGGAATCAGCGCCACCGCCATCGCCCAGAAAATCAGGTTGAGTGGCACGCCAATCTTGAGGAAATCGACAAAGCGGTATCCGCCTACACTGTAGACCATCGTGTTGGTCTGGTAACCCACGGGCGTGGCGAAGCTGGTGGAGGCCGCGAAGGCGACGGCGACCAGGAACGGTTTTGCGTCCACGCCCATCGTATCCGCGGTGGCCAGGGCAATCGGCACCACCAATACGGCGGCGGCGTTGTTGCTCATCACTTCGGTCATCACTGCGGTAAGCAGGTACAACACGGCCAGCGTTGCCAAGGGGCCGTAGCCGCCCATGACACCGACCGTGCGCGCTGCCACCCAGTCAGCACCACCGGACACCTCCAACGCAATGCCGAGCGGAAGTACGCCGGCCAGCAGCAGGATCACGCGCCCGTCGATCGCCGCGTAGGCTTCTTCGGACGTAAGGCAGCGCAGCACCACCAGTGCCGCGCAACCCAGCAGTGCCGATGCCACGATCGGCAACCAGCCCAGTCCAGCGACGGTGATCACGCTGGCCAAGATCAGTGCCGATACCACTGCGCGGCGCACGTCGACACGCGGCTGCAGGCGCTGACCGAGCACCACCAAGGCTGGGTCCGAGCGCAGCGCGGCGACTGTTTTTTCGGCCGCGTCGAGCAGCATTACGTCACCGACCGCGAGTGGAATCTGGTCCAGTGGCTGGTTCGCGAACAGACGACGCCGGCTGAGCCCATGCACGCGGCAGCGATAGGTATGGCCGAAACGCACGCCCGCAATCGTCTTCGAAACCAGACGCGAATTCGGCGCAACCATCGCCTCGACGTGCACCCGTGCGGCGGCCGGATCACCGGCAAGCTCACGTGCGACCGGATCGAAAGCCAGCTTCAGTTTGCGACGGACGCGTTCGATCTCGTGGAAGTCACCACGCAGCAGCAGGCGGTCGCCGGCCAGCGCGATTGCGGTCCACGACGACGGCACCGCAACGCCGTCGCGGAATATTTCCAGCAAGGTGACGTCGTTGGTCTGCGCGCGCAGCACTTCCGACGCGGCTTGATTGGTCATTGGCGACTTTTCCGGCACATGCAGCTCAACCATGTAACGGCCTCGGCGATCAGCGTCGTCCTGATCGGGAACGCCGAGATCGGGCAGCAGGAAGCGACCGACCAGCATCAGGTACGCAATGCCGACCGCAACGAAGATCACGCCAAGCTCGGTAAACTCGAACAGCTCAAACCCGGCATGGCCCGATTGTCGCGACAACGAATCGACCAGCAGGTTGGTCGACGTACCAACCAGCGTGCAGACGCCACCGAATTGCGCGGCGAACGAAAGCGGGATAAGGAACTTGGACGGCGGCTTGCCGTTCTGCACGGTCGCGGCGATCACGATCGGCAGCATCACCGCAACCGCCGCCGTGTTGTTGATGAAGGCCGACACCAGCGCCACCAACCCCATCATCACCAGACCAAACAGCCAACCCCAGCGGATCCGCGCCAGCGCATTACCCAGCCCGCGCAGCGCACCGCTGGTTTGCAAGCCGGCACTCAGCACGAACATTGCCGCGACGGTTAGCGTGGCCGGGCTGCTGAAACCCGATAGTGCCTGCGCAGGCGTGAGCACGCCGAAAACCAGCAGGCTGGACAGCACCAGCAACGCCACCACGTCCACCGGAAGTTTCTCGGTGACGAAAAGGATCACGGCACCAACCAGCACCGCAAGGGTCACCCAAAGTTCTATACCCATCCGTGGATTCTATTTTGATCGACGTGCGGCGCGATAGCTCATTCCATGCCATTTGAAATCTGATTCACGAATCATCGCCAAGCTGGCCACTACTCCAACACGAGGTGCTGCCATGTGTAATTTCAAGTTCCACACACTCTGCGCGATTTTCTGTCTGCCGTTCGCTGCCGCGCTGTCGCCTGCAATAGCGTCGGACCGCGACACGATTCTGATCGTTGTCAGCGGCGAAGGACGCGATCAAGGGAAGACACGCCCCGGCCACGAATTCGACGAGTTATCCCAAGCGTGGCTGATCTTTCGCGACAACGGGCTCAAGGTGGAGGTGGCCAGCCCGCAGGATGGCGCCATCGAACCCGAGTGGCATCGGCGAAAGCAGTGAACTGGGCCTGTCGATTGCAAACGTGATCGCCAAATTGCACAACGGCCAACTCGAATTCGACCGCTCCAGGCTGGGCGGTGCCCGGGTTCGGCGAAACCTGCCACCGGCAATGGTTCCACAATCCTGACCGCCTGCATCCGGGTTTTCGTACGGTGCGGCGATCCGGTGTGCACGAGAGGCTAGTGCCCTCCATGCAGCCCGAGCAGGCGCTGACGCCGTCCTGGCCAGCAACGATGCAGGCCACGGCGGCACTTCAAGCTTTCGCAACGTTCGACGGCTGGCGTTCTATTGCAACGGAAGGTCGTAATACACCGTGGCGGGATCGTGGGGATCCTGGCGGCGCTGGAATCCGATGCGTGCAATCAGATTGTCGCCACCGTCAGAAGGCATCGACGGGTAGGCACGCATGTGTCGAATGCCGCGTGCCCTGGCAGCCTCGATGAGGTGGCGCATCAACAATGAGCCGACCCCACGTTTGCGCCAATCGCCGCTCACAGTGAGCGAGGCGTCACAGTTGTCGCCCGCCGCATTCGAATGAAACTGCGCGGCACCGATCTGGTGATCGCGACCTTGGTACGACGCAAGTGCGATGAAAGCTATTGCACGGCCCGGATCAATATCAGTGAGCGTGCGTGCGACTTCGGGACTGGGGTCGCAGACCATGCCGAGAAAACGGGCCTTGCGAAATTCAGGCGACAGATGCTGGAGAAACTCGAGTTCCAGTTCAGCGTCCTGCCCGTTGATCGACCGTATCCGCACAAGCGTGCCGTCGTTCAGCTTTTCGGTCCAGCCGTTGCCTGAGGGCGCATTGGTTTGCGGCATGACACTCTCCATCCTCAATCAGGTACCCCAGCGTACCAGTTGTCCGTCGTTGTTCATTGACCAGCCTCAACTTGACCAGACCTGGGTTGGCTGTGTACGGGGGCACCAGACGCACAGCTTCAGGTTTGCCAAGCGCGATCATGAAATGTGAAGCCATTCGGTCACGACCGCGGATCATTCGTCTTTCGCACCGCCACAAGAATGAAGACAAGCCCGTGCAATCGGCGGGTCCACAGGGAATAGCGCCAATCGGTCATGGCGTCTCCCATCGTCGCGTCGCAAGCGGGGTGGAAATTTTAACGACGCGCCGCCTGCCGGTGCACCATCCTGAAGTCACTGACGCTTGCATCCACCCAGGCTGACGATCATCGTACGTTACCCTCGACCGGACCGGCAGACCAGACCGGAAGTGAGCTTCAGCTCAGGCGAAGGTATCCGCCATCAGTGCATCGAACCACTTGTTCATCTGCTTGAAGTTCTTTCGCGTCCACCCATTCGACGCTGCCGAGGATTTGGCCACGGGCTTCATGGTTCGGGTCGCCGGGTCATATTGGAAAACTGCTTGCATCCAGCCCGCCGCGCTGCTGCTGATGGTGGAGTAGCACG
>JBATAQ010000059.1:0-3170 GCA_049661925.1 Dokdonella sp. | reverse complement strand
GGCACACGTTCAAGCACACCGCGAATCGCTGTTGCCGCTGCGATTGCCTGTGCACGCGCGTGGTAGTCGCTACCCAGCTGGCGTAGCGGAGCGAAGAATTCCGGAGCCAGCAACAGGATGAAAAGGGCCTTGTCGAGCGTCATCGAAAGGCCGTAATGGCCGACGTTGAAACGGCCGAGCAAAGCCAATCCCAAATACAGTGCCACCATTGCGATTGCGATCGATGCGAACAATTCCAGCACGGCGGACGACAGGAACGCGATGCGCAACACGCCCATGCTGCGGCGCCGATAGTCCTGCGCACCGTCATCAAGTCGTGCGGCACCGACGTCAACGCGACCGAGCAATCGCAACGTTGGCAAACCGCGTACCAGATCAAGGAACTGTCCGCCCAACCGCGCCAACGCACCAGCTTGCTCGGTACTGGCGGCGGCTGCCTGTCGGCCGACCAGAACCATGAACAGCGGAATCAATGGTGCGGTCCCCAAAAGAATCAGCGCGGCCAGCCAGCTCGATGGAAATACCAGCGCGGCGATCAGGATCGGCACTGCCAGCACGATAAACTGCTGCGGTCGATAGCGCGAAGCGTAGCCATCCAGCGCATCGACCTGGTCGATCAGGACACTCGCCAGCGCGCCGTCGCTGCCCGCACTTGAGCGCAGCGGGCCGAGCGCGGAAAACGCGTCGAGGACTTCGTCACGCACTCGCAACCGCAAGGCGACTGAAGCACGCGCCGCCGACCATTCCTTGATCGCCTGCAACAGACTGCGTGCGATCAGCGCGGCTGGAATAGCGAACGCCAGCAACCATCCGCTGACCGACAGATCGCCGCGACTCCAGCGCCCGATCAGTTGCGCCAATGCGTTCGCGAAAGTTGCATAGGCGGCTGTTGCCAGCACGCCCGAAACCGCAGCACCGGCGATCCATCGACGCACTGGCGCAATCCGCGTTGCCAACCAGCGCATCGACAGCGCTTCGTCATCCAGGACCGACATGCCGTGCAGTCAGCGATTGATCGATTTTGCTGTTCGCGCCATCAATCCGGATCGGCTTCGTCTTCCGGATAGCCGTTGAACTCCAGCCACATCGCATTGATGATGCCAGCCGCGCAGGCCATCAGCAGGCCGAGTATCCAGGTGAAATACCACATCGTTCGTCGTCCTCAGTAGTGCGCGTCAGGGCTGCGCATTTGCTCCAGCGTCACAGGTCCGCGCATGACGCGGAACACCCAACTCGTGTAGGCGATGATGATCGGCAGGAACAGCAAGACCATCCAGAACATCCAGCGCAGTGTGTGCAGGCTGGATGTCGCATCCCATGCCGTCAGGCTGTGCGATGGGTTGAGGCTGGATGGCATCAGGAACGGGAACATCGCAATTCCAGCCGTCATCACTACGGAAGCGACCGCAATGGAACTGGCAATGAAGGCAAGTCCGCTGCGCGACTTGCCGAGTAGCCAGGTCGCGGCTGCTGCGATGAACATCAAGGCGGGAACCAGCCACAGGACCGGCGCAGCGCGATAGTTCGCCAGCCACGCACCGGCTTCGCTCACGACCGTTTTGGCCAATGGATTTGATGGCGCTGCCGTGCCCGCAAACGAGGCAATGCGATAGCCATCGATGCCGACCGCCAACCAGATGCCGGCTGCCGCAAAGGCAACGCATAACACCACGATCGCAATGCCAAGGCATCGTCGCGCACGTTCACGAATAGCGCCTTCGGTTTTCAGTTGCAGGAACGCCGCGCCCTGCATGCACAGCATCGCCAGGCTGACCACTCCGGCAAGCAGGCCGAACGGATTGAGCAAGCCGAGAAATCCGCCGTAATAGGTGACACGCATGCTGTCGTCGTAACTGAAAGGCACGCCTTGCAGCAGGTTGCCAAACGCGACACCAAACACCAATGCCGGCACGAAGCCACCAATGACCAGGCACCAGTCCCAGAAGCCGCGCCAGCGTGGGTCTTCCACCTTGCTGCGATAGTCGAAACCGACCGGACGCAGAATCAGCGCGAACAACACCAGGATCAACGCGACGAAGAAGCCTGAAAACGCCGCTGCATAGATCAACGGATAGGCCGCGAAGATAGCTCCGCCACCCAGAACGAACCAGACCTGGTTGCCTTCCCATGTGGGCCCGACCGCGTTGAGTAACACGCGACGTTCGTCGTCAGTTTTCGCAATCACGCGCAGCATCGCGCCGACACCAAGATCGTAACCGCCCATTACCGCGAAGCCGATCAGCAATGCGCCGAGCAGGCCCCACCAGATGGCACGCAGGGACTCGTAACTCATCAAAAAAGAGAGTGCGTCGATCATGCCTGCAAGCCCTCTGCCGGCCGCGCGGATTTTGTTGTGACGTGCGCGGGCGTGGCTTCTTCCTTCTCTTCATCCGGTCCCTTGCGGGTGAACTTCAGCATCAGCCTGACCTCGACGATCAGCAGCGCCGTGTAGAACACGATGAAACCGGTGAGGCTGAAAACAAGATCCATTACGGTCAGCGACGACACCGACATCCAGGTTGGCAATACTTCGGCCACGGTCCAGGGTTGTCGACCGACTTCGGCGACGATCCAACCGGTTTCGCAGGCGATCCATGGCAGCGGCATCGCGAACAAGGACGCACGCAGCAACCAGCGACCATTGCCAACGCGTCGTCGTGCAGAAGCGATGAATGCCCAGATAAAAATGCCGAGCATCAGGAAGCCGCAGGCGACCATGATACGGAACGACCAGAACACCACGCCCACGGGCGGAATGCCATCGCGTGCCGCCTGCTTGATCTGCGCATCGGTCGCATCAACGACGTTGGGTGCGTAGCGCTTGACCAGCAAGCCATAGCCAAGATCGTCCTGGTATTTTTTCAGCGTTGCCTGTGCGGCGGCATTTTCAGGATTCGCGCGCACGCTTTGTAAAGCGCCGTAAGCCTTCATGCCGTTGTGGATTTTTTCCTCGTGGCCGTCGATCAATTCGCGCAAGCCGGGGATTTCCTTGTCGAGCGAGCGTGTGGCGATCAGCCCCATCATCCACGGCACCTTGATGGCATAATCGGTGCGCATGTTTTTCGAATCAACGATGCCGGCGATGGTGAACGATGCCGGTGCCGGCTCGGTCTCCCACATGGCCTCGATTGCTGCCAGTTTCACCTTCTGGGCATGACCTACTTCGTAGC
>JBATAQ010000058.1:0-11549 GCA_049661925.1 Dokdonella sp. | reverse complement strand
GGCGGAAGGTGGCGCGCTCGATGGTTGAGTCGCCCGTTCCCGAAAAGTGACGAAGACCAATCGCCGCTAGGGGTTCCACGAGCGCAGTCACTTTATTCCGCTCACTGCTGTCCAGAATAGTTCTGCTTGACTGAGCGACGCCCTGTCGGCGGCTCATGGCTGGGGCCTGCGCACCGAAACCCACTCGTTTCCCCGGCGCAGGCCGGGGTCCAGTAGAAGAAGGCTTCTGGCACTCTTTTGGAGGCTGTAGAGACAGCACCGCATCAGAGGAAGATTGCCAACGGCATTTCCCTACTGGACCCCGGCCTGCGCCGGGGAAACGAAATCGCGGAGGATGACCAGCAACATTTACCCACTGGACTCCGGCCTGCGCCGGGGAAACGAAATCGCGGAAGATTCCCACCACTTCTACCCACGCGACCCCGGCCTGCGCCGGGGAAACGAACTGGCGGAAGGTGGCGCGCTCGATGGTTGAGTCGCCCGTTCCCGAAAAGCGACGACGACCAATCGTCGCAAGGGGTTCCACGAGCGCTGTCACTTTATTCCGGGCAGCAGTGCGTGTGACCAGCCGTTCGGCTGTTGGAAGACGCGGGGATGACGAGACGAGGGTGATTGACCAGTTGGGTGATAGCCAGAAAAAGGACGCAGCGCGATCAAAGATGGACCTAAAAATTACCAGCAGCCAGCCGTGGCTGGCGTGCGGGTTCCGATGGGGTTGATCGTCATCGTGCCGCAGGGGTCACTGGCTTGGGTGCCTTGTGGGGTTGCAGTCACCGTATAGGCTGATGGGGTGCATACCGTGGAAACCTGGTACCAAGCCGTCCCCGTGGTCGGGGACTGCACCGACTGCCCGCACACCGCCGCGAGATTGGTGTAATCACGATCAGTGGTGTAGCGCCTTTCCAGCTGCTGGGTCAGGTCCAGCATCACTGACTTGGCGTCAGCACGGCGTCCCTTGCGGACCTGATTCTGGTAGCTAGGGAAGGCGACCGCCGCCAGGATCGCGACGATGGCCACGGTGATCATTAGCTCGATCAGTGTGAAGCCACGTCGCCCGCCATGTCCGACGCAGTCCAACGCCACCGTTCGCATCGCGGATGTCTTCGAAACTGGATTCATCGCAATTGCTTCCATGAAATACGTCCGCACGGAATCAGTTTTCCGGGCGTGCGGTTGGCAGCATTGGGCGAGCGCCAGCTACATGAGTTGATGGTGTTGACGACCGGCGGAGCGGTGCAATTCGGGTCGCTCGGCAGGCACGGCACAACCGGTACCGGCGGACGCACCACGATGATCGGCGGTTCGCCCGCTGGCGGCACAATGCCGGTGTCGGTACCAGCGATTGCGCCGATCGGAGGTTGCTGTCCAAGCGGCCAGCCGCCGACCGGGCGGATCGGCGTGAAGCTTGCGCCGCCAGTCAGCGCGTCGAATACCAGTGTGGCGTTCTGCGCACCAGGGCTGCAACTGTTGCCCGATGGGCGGAAGGCATTGATGACGACATCGTTGAGGATGCCTTGCGGTGTAGCCGTCACACGCTCTCCAGCCAGCAGGTTGCTGCCGCTTCCACCGGTCCCGCTCTGGAACTTGAGGTCGATGTACCAGCCCATGTAGCGTGGCGATGCGGCGCTACCAGGGGAATCCGGAGTACGAAATTCGACAGGGTTGCGGGTCGCTGTGCGATAACCACCCGTGCCATCGTCGGCCAGTGGTGTGTAGCTGGTGAACTGCTGCGGTTGCAACGCGGCGCGCCCGGCCGAAAGAGTCATCAAGGTGGTCAGGTTGACTGGAACACCGTTGCTGTCCGTCGCAGTCGTCGTGAACGCATTGGCAACCGGATCGTAGACGCGCGTGGCGTCCCATATGCCATAGATCGTATCGACGGACGGTCGCGAACCCTGGCCAATCGTGGAATCGTCGGCGTCGTCCGCATTGAGATAGCGTCCGGTGCCGAACACCAGCATGGTTCCGCCCAGTGGGTGGGCGACCGTGTAAATACCGCTGGTGATTGACTGGCGCTTGGCGGATACGCCGGTTCCCTCCTTCGCGGTGAAGATCGGTTGGCCGCTATTGCCGATAACCCACGTGTTGCCGCTTTGCTCGAAACGCCAGATGTTGCCGAGATAGTCACCCGCGTAAATCGTTTCGCCGACGCCGTCGCCGGTGTTGTCGACCAGGGTCGCGGTCGCCATGCCATTGGGACCCGTGGTGCAACCGGCTTGAGTCAACGGACAACCAACCCCAGTGTCGATCCTGGCGATGCTGTTGCCGTTATCGAGACGGCGGACAAACAAGACTGCGCGCTGGTTCACGCTGTTGTAGCCATTGCCGAATGCAGCGATCCAGCGGCGTCCGGCGCCCGTGTTCTCCGATATGCCAATCGCCGGACGTCCGACGAACTGACCCATGGAGGGATCGACCGAACTGTCGAATTCCCACATGACATCGCCGCCATCGAAAGTGCGTGGATTGGTGATGTCGAGGGCATAGATGCCCTTGCCACCAGCACCGACCGACGCCACCAGCACCGACTTCCAGCCGCCGCCGAAATATGCATCCGCAATACTCGGTGTGCCGTCGACGAAATACTTGTGGATGTAGTTCGGCCGAGCGAGTTCGTGGATGTTTCCGATGATTGAACGTGGCACGTAGGCGAACAACTCGACGCCACCGCCGCTGGTTTCACGGCCATCGAACGCATGCAACATGCCGTCGTTGGAACCGACGAAGATGATCGGCTGGTTGTTACTGTTGCCATAGATGGACTTCTTGCTTGTGACGTAGGCCTCGTAACTGTTTACCGCCGCAGCGCCTGCAATAGTTGTTGGCAACAGCGAATAGCCAAAACTGGTCACGCCGATCACCGCTGGCGTCGAATTGAGTACGTCACCCAGGTTGGTACTGCGTTTGCGATACATGCAGGTCGTTGGCGTGCAGGTCGGCTGGCTGACTTCGCGACTCTTGTCACCACGCAGGTAGTCGATCAATTCCGAAGGCACGAACACGGCCGGATCGAGCGCACCCTGCAAGGTGGACATGGTCGTCGTTGACATTCCGGCGACCGTAAATGGCACGCCACTGACGGTCGTACTCGTAGCCGCACCTTGCCCCGTGTAGATGTTTCGCAAGCCGAAGACCGGCATCTTCGCGCTGGCGCTCCAGATGGGCGTCGCATTCGCGTAAGTGCCGTCGGCCGCCAACTGATAGGCCTTCAGGTCGCCGGTCCAGTCGTTCGCGTTGTAGGACACCTCATACGCAAGGCTGGAACCCTGCACATACCGCGGCGAACTGGTCGCGATGCTGGCGGACGGCAGCGACTGCGTGATGATGTCCTGGAACGCCTTGTCCAACTGCGTGCGCAGCGTCGCCGGGTTGGTCACCAGGAAATAGTTGTCAGGAACGCCGTCGCCGTCAACGTCGGTGTTGCCCGGAACGGGCGCGCCATATTTGGCCGCATACCAGAGCGGATCGTTGAGGAAAATGGCACCGCCCGTCGCATTGCTCGCCGTGGGCGTGAAGGTGCGCGTCGAGGTCAGCGGCAGCTGGCTTGCGCAGGCAGCCGGCGGGATTGCAATCGCGCAACCACCCGGCAGGATCGGATTCGGCGTATTGAAACCGTAGGGCATGAACGAACCCGCACCGGAATCAGAATCGCGTACGTCCAGGTAGACGCCGTCCTCCGTGGTGCCGGACATCACGTAACCCATGTTCTGGTCGGCACTGCCGGCTGCGTACTCGGAATTGAGCGTCACCGTTACCGTGTTGTCGGCGTTGGCGCTGATCAGGTAACGGACGATGGCGTCCATGTCGTGGTCGTTACCCTGCTCGACGTCCTCGTAGTTGATACGAAATACCGCGAAGGGGCGACCACCGTTGATCGTCGAGTTGAAGGGCTGGTTCGGCAGGTTGGCAATCGACTCGACGTAAAAATCGACAATCGTGTTGGTCGGCTTGCGCGCACCGGTGCCGAAAGTGCCGCTGGCGGTTTTGCCGAATGGCAACAAGGTGACCTTGCCATTGCCTACGGGGAAGTCGATGCGCGGCAATGGTGACGCCAGCGCAATGGCATAGGTCGAAACCTTCTGCGGACCGGGCGCGGCATTCACATCGTTAAGCCGCGCATAGCGAGCTACGCTGGCGGTGTAATACGTACCACCTTTGGTCGGTTCTTCCGGCGAAAGTCCGCGGATATTGCCAAAGCTCGACGCGGTTTTCGCAGTCGGCACACCATCGGTGACGTTGTTGACATCACCGATGAACACGCTCTTGCTACCGCCGCCAAATTCGGCGGTCCAGATCGCCTGGCCTTCGGATGCAGCGTTGAAGCCGGAAATGGTCGCGGGCGTCGTACCTGTCGATGTGATCGCGCCAGTGAACGCACTGCCTGGCAGGTCGCCGTCGTAACTGGGATTGATGTCGCTGATGATCGTCTGGAACGGTCGTGCGCAAATCGGGAACCCGCCACCGCCGCTGCCGACCGCGCCGTACGGATCCTTCCACGTGTCTTTCTTCAGATTCATCGTGGTTTCTTCGCCGCTGCCAGGGTTGGATAGCGTGTTGAAGCGCGAGGTCGGCGACGCGGCACCGGCGTAGTAGCGCATGCTTTCGTACAGCATCTCGGCCAGCGGATTTCCCCACATGCGGCACTCACCGTTCAACAGCGGACTGCTGCCCTGTGAAGGACAGCTGCCGGTGCCGTTACCCCAGTTCCAGTTGGAGTCAGCATTAGTGTTGTCGCTGCCGCTGTTGTAGTTACCGCCAATCATGCGGAATTCGCTGATCGTGTTGGCGATGCCATCCACGCTCGTCTTGAATTGCCCCGTATTGGCGTTGATCTCGTCGCCAAAGCTGCCCATGTTCCGGCGCAGCACGCCGCCTTCGAGGTTGTTGTACTGGGTTCCGGTGATCAGCCCGAAATACATCCGCGAGGTTTCGCCGTAGTCGTGCAGGATTCCGGTTGGCTTGTACTGGCCATTTGGATACGACTTGCACGACGTTTCACGAAACGCTGCATTGCTGGACGGACACGACTGCACTCTTACTTCGTAGTCGGTCAATCCAACGACAGCGCCACCCGTGAAACCCAGCAATCCCCAATTGTCGCCACCGAAGACTTCCTCGTGGCGAAACTCGACGGTATGGGTTCCGGCCGTGAGCGTAATTTCGGCCGAGTGTGACATCAGGCTGGCCGCGTTGCGATTGTTGCCGTGTCCGTCATACCAACCAACGAGCACATTGCCATCAATCAGCACATCGACCGCGTCATCACCATCCACGGCGAAGCGGAACGTTCCCGCCGTGGGTACCAGCAGTTGTCCGGAAATCCGGGTCAGGTAGTTTTCGTGGGTACAACCGTTGGTACCGGCAAACGGATTGTTGTCCGATCCAGTGGTATTGATAAGCGAAACCGTTCCAGTGCCACAGAGGTTCGCCGAGGTCGCATAGGTAGTGAAGAACGTGTTCATCGCAGCAGTGTTGGCCGGATGGGTGCCATTGTGTTTCCAGGTCGTGATCGTGAGCCCACTGAAATCGCTCGGCGGAACCACGTCCCATGTGCCGGTTCCGCTGTTGGAACTCGGCACGCAGTCAGTCCGACTGTTTCCCGATGTGAAGCACTTGTTACCCGCCACCGGACCTTCGATCGACAACCAGTTCCAGACGCGCTTGTCGGTATTGGTCAAGACACGCAGCACCGGCGCCTGGTAGCCGGGATACGCATTGCCGTTGCCCTTCAAGGTCGTTACGGCGAAAAGGTGGAAGCGCCCTGCTACCGGAGCCGTCAGTGGGGCGTACTCGCTGATCACGTAGCCATCACGCGCAGCGCTCTGGTACTCCTTGCCCCAGCTGTGGCCGTCCTGCGGAAAATAGGCACCTTGCAGAACTGTTTCGGTGGCGGTGTCCACTTGGCGCCAACCGCCGTAGAGCACACGACGCAGGGCATCCATGCGCGAGGTGGTCAGGTAGTTGAGAAAATCTCCACTCCATTTGCCCGAGCATTTCTTGTCCGCCGTCGCGCTGGACGGCACGAACTTGTCGCTGGCCCACGTGTAACAGATGAAAGAATTGAAGTTGCCGTAGTAGTCGATGATGGCCGGCTTGTAGCCGATATCGAGCGCGCCATCGCCGTTGAGATCGGATGCGTCGTTATAGGCTTCGTAGTAAATCTTGTGATCCTTGCCCATCACCAGCATGTTCAACGGCGCTTCGGCGACCTGAGTGAACAGCGGTTGCTGGGAAACGTCGATACCGCCGCTCGCGGCTTGAGCCTGGACGCGCGGACTAGTACCAAATCCGGCTAGCAGCGTGAGCGTCAGGGCAACCGAAATGGATTGGATGGGGGAAGTTTTCATCTGGGCATTTCCGTGGTGAATCAATAGACCTGGATGGTCTGGACGGCAGACCAGGCGGCAGTCGTTGGAGCGCTGCTGCCGGGATCTTTTTCCTGCGTGGTGAGGATGTAGAAGCGAACCAACGGAACCTGGCCGACCGCGCCGCCGATGCGCTGCGGGCAGGCACCGCCGCAGGCGCGAATGCGCGTGTCCGCCCATCGTGTGTTGTCTCCAAGCCTGGTGGCCCATGGCGACGTATTGCCTGCGCCCAGAGGCAGCGTGGTCGGATCTACCGTGTCGTACGACGCCAGTGGATCGCTGATCAGCGCACGCCTCTCAATCATGCGGCCCTCGGCGCGCTCGAACGCGCGTTGCAAAGCGCGGAAATTGCCGGACATGCGTTCCTGCAACACGGTGACCTGGGCAGCGGTTACGGCCAGCAGGCTGAGCACAATCAGCAGGATCAGCGCGACGAACAGCACGGCACCTCGGGCTTGGTTGGGAGATGGGAGTCGTCGGATTTGCATCGCCAGGGCCTAGTTGAGTAGCCGATTGCGAACGGCAATGGTGGTTTCGTAAACCTGACGCATGCGGCCGTCGTCGAGAGGCGTGATCGTCGTACCAAGTACGTTGTAGGTTCGCGGCGACCCATTAACCTGGCCACTGACGCCGGCGCGTTCGCTGCTGCGCGCGAGAATGCCGACCCGCACACTGACAACCTGACGCCAGACGTTGTCCAGCGCCGCATCGCCAACCACGCCGTTGATTACCTGAGCGGCCGTGCGATAGGCATCGATGATGTTGTCACCATCGGTATCGACGCCGAAGCGGAGCAGCATCGTCTCGACGCCTTCCGCCAATTCCTCCGGATCACCGACCGGGGCAAGTCCTGCGGCCGCTCCAGCGCGCTCGAAACGGCGGACGTACAACGACGGAACGCCGTTGACGTTGTTGCGCACGTAGATACCGAGGTACTCGGCGCGATGGATTTCGCCATTGAGCAACGAAGCGCCAACCAGTGGCTTGGCGTTGAGAAAGGCATTGGAAATACGGAAGTCCCAAGGGCAACCGCCGGTGTTGTTGCTGCAATCGATAACCGTTGGATCCCTGAAAACGTTCGGCGTGGTCAATCCATCGATAACCAGGTTGCTGCCGTTCAACTTGGCCTGGAACACATCGGCGGAACGGCAGTTCTGCATCGCGTAGATCGCATTGGACGCGCCGGCGGTGAAAATCGGTGCCGTTGTATTGGCAACCCCGACGACGGCCTGAAGGTTACCGGCGGACTTGTCGAGGGTAATGACCGGGACGCTCTCTTCGCTGAAGATGCGCAACACCAACACGTCGCTGCTTGCGACCGGCGCGCCGGCCGATAAGGCAATCGCCGCGAAGTCGGCGGTCGGCGTCATCGAACCCGCTGTGTATCCCTCGATCGGTCGCTGGAACCGATAGGCGGCACCGGTGGCGACGGGCATGCTGCCACTGGTCTCGGCGAGATGATTGACGAAGCTGGTCTGGTTGGCCCGGCCGATATCCGAACCACAGCCCATGAAGCCGACCATGCGCACGTTGCGCTGCAGATAATCCATCGCAAAACGGCCGTTCTCCTGCACGCGCGACAGCCCTTCCTGCATCTGGAAGGTGACCCGTGATGCCGAGAATATCTGATACATGCCGAGCAGCAGGATCGACGAGATCAGGATGCCGACCATCAACTCGATCAGCGACAAGCCTCGCTGTGAGCGCATCCCGGGACGTGGTGACTGGCGGATTTGGATAGGCATGTCAGAACCGTGTGGTCGTCACGAAAACAGTGAACTCGCCGTCGCTGCCGCTGCCGGTACCATTCAGTGCTTCGCCCGCCTCGTAGGTCGCAACGTCGGCCAGGCAACTGCCGCCGGATGCGCTGCCGCCCGTTACCCAGCGGCTGTCGCCCCAGCGAATGCACACGGCCACTTCGTTGGCATTGATGGGCGCGATTGCGCCACGTGCCTGCGGCAGCTGACAAGCCAGTTGCTGCAACCACACATCGCGGTCGCGGGCGGCAATCGAAGTGGTTGCTGGCGTTCCTGTGCAGCTGAAACTGGCGTATCCGTCGGCGTAGTAGCTGACCAGGTTGGATCGATTCGCACGCATGTTGTCCAGCGCCATGTTGGCGAGGACGACGGCCTGTGAGCGCATGTTGGCGCTTTGGTTGGTTCGGATCGAAAATGTCTGCAACGCCGCAAGGCCAAGCATGCCGAAGCTGAAGATAAGCACTGCGATCAGCACTTCAAGCAGGGTGAAGCCAGCGATGCGGCGGGATGCGAGGTTTTTCATGTTCAGGCGCATGTGTTGGGGCGACTGGTACCGACCCGGCCAATCAGGCCAATCGTCACGATGCGGGCTTGACTGGGTTTGCAGTTGCTGGCCGGCTTCAAGGTCAAGGTCCGTTCTGCGTTGGCCAGCACTTCGCCACGTGATGAGAAACGGACGAATGCGGCGTTGCCGGTAACGTCGATCGACGCATTGGCAACGCCGGTTCGCAAAACGTTGGCGACAGGGACCGCTACTGGCGCGCTGGTGTCGGTGACCGTATCGACGAAGATCATCCAGCCCTGGTTCCAGGCGGCCACCGCGCCGCAGGCTGCTGGTGTTCCGGTGCTGGTATCGGCCGCGCAGATGGTGACGGGCCGGTTGCGCGAGATGGCCTCGTTGCGAGCAAGGTTGATCGCGGCCACAAGGTCGTTCGCCTGCGAACTGGCGCGATTGCCATTGATGGTATCGCGAAAATTTGGCAGGGCAACAGCCAGCAGGATCGCAGCAATACTCACGGTGATGATCAACTCGATCAGCCCGAAGCCTCGTTGCTCCTCACTCCCGGTAAATCGATTCCGCATCATGGCCCCACGGTTTCCCGACAACAGCCGCGACCATACTGGCGGCGTCTACCGGTATGAAGCGGCGCGGTCACCTGTGGCGGCTATTGCCCGACAAGCGGTTCAGCATTGCGTTGAGGAGCGATGAGTGGCCCGAGTCCGCACGCACGCACGCCACGCCTTGACGTGATTTGGCCCTAGTCGATCACGCTCAAGCGCAGTTCCTTCGGCAGCGCGAAGGTGATGTTCTCGGGTTCGCCGGACAGGTTCTCAACCTTGCTGGCACCCCATTCCCGCAAACGCTCGACGACGCCCTGGACCAGGCTTTCCGGCGCTGAAGCGCCCGCCGTGACGCCAACACAGCAACGACCATCGATCCAGGTGCGATCAATATCGTCGGCGTCATCGATCAGGTAGGCCGCCACGCCCTGCTTCTCGGCCAGTTCGCGCAAGCGGTTGGAATTGGAGCTGTTCGGCGAGCCGACCACCAGTACCACGTCGCATTGCTGGCCAAGCAGGCGCACCGCGTCCTGACGATTCTGCGTGGCGTAGCAGATGTCGTCGTGGCGCGGTCCGATGATTGCCGGGAAGTATTCGCGCAAGGTTTCAATGACGACGCGGGTGTCATCCACCGACAGCGTGGTCTGGCTGACGTAGGCGAGTTGTTCGGCATCGCGCGGCTGAAGTTTCGCGACGCATTCAGGCGTTTCAACCAGGTGGATCGAACCGGTGTTCGTGCTGCGCCATTGCCCCATCGTGCCTTCGACTTCCGGGTGACCGGCGTGACCGATCAGCACCACGTCACGACCGGCCTTGCCATGCCGCGCCACTTCGATGTGAACCTTGGTGACCAAGGGACACGTCGCATCGAATACGCTCAAACCACGTCGGTCCGCTTCCCGACGCACATCGCGCGAAACGCCATGGGCGCTGAAGATCACCGTCGCGCCATCGGGCACCTCGTCCAGTTCCTCGACGAACACCGCACCGCGATCACGCAATCGATCCACCACGAAACGGTTGTGGACGACTTCATGGCGCACATGGATCGGAGCTCCAAAGGTATCGATGGCGCGTTCCACGATCTCGATGGCACGATCGACACCGGCGCAGAAACCACGAGGGTTGGCGAGCAAGACTTGCATGTGGTGATTATCCCCGAGCTGGCTCGGCTTTCCCACTGAAGAGACTGAACGCAACGAGCGCGACCGCGCCGACGCATATCGCCGAATCAGCTATGTTGAAAGCCGGCCAATGATGTTGGCCAACGTAGATGTCTATGAAATCGACCACGTGTCCGAGGCGCGCGCGGTCGATCACGTTGCCGATCGCACCGCCAATGATCAGCGCCAACGGCGCGGCGTTACGCCAGTCGCTACGCGCAGTGCGTGACAGCCAGACGACCAGCACCGTGCTGACGACCAACGCGAGGACAGTGAAAAACCAGCGCTGCCAGCCGCCGGAATCGGCGAGGAAACTGAATGCCGCGCCAGGATTGAACGCCAGCATCCAGTTGAGAAAGCCATCAATGACGACGACCGGCTCGTACGGTTGCAATTTCGCCAACGCAAGCCATTTGCTGGCCTGGTCGAGCACGATCACCAGCGCCGACAACAATAGCCACGACACCGCGTTGGGACTGACGCGCTGCATCAGAACCAACGCCGGGTTTCGCCCGGGCCCTCGATGTTGCCGATGCAGCGACCGCACAGTTCCGGATCGTCGGCATGGCTACCCACGTCAGCAACGTAGTGCCAGCAGCGCACGCACTTATCCGCCGAACTCGCCACCGCGCTAACCCAGACTTCGCTGCCAGCCAGATCGACCTTCACGGCATCGGCTGGCTTGTCGTCCACGTCCGCCAGCTTCAACCCCGACGTGATGAAGTAAAAGTGCAACTCATCGGCGGCGTCGGTGTAACGCTGTCGGGTGTCGGCATCGACAAACAAGGTGACTTCCGCCTGCAACGATGCGCCAATCGCGCCACCGTTGCGCATGCCTTCCAGCAGTCGGGACACAGCCGTTCGGATGACCTGCAAGTCACTCCACCAGCGCCGCTGTTCGGCGCTGGCTCGCCTTGCAGAAAGACCGTCGTACCAGGTTTCCAGTAGCACGCTCGCGCTGCTTCGACCCGGTGCCAGCGCCCAGATTTCTTCGGCGGTGAAACTCAGGATCGGTGCCAGCCAGCGCACTAGGGCCTGCAGAATTCGATACATCGCGCTCTGCGCCGAACGCCGGCCGAGGCTGTCGGTCGGCATCGTGTAGAGGCGGTCCTTGGTGATGTCCAGGTACTGCGATCCCATCTCGTTGGTGCAGAAATTCTGGATGCGCTGGACGATCTCGGGAAAGTCGTAGCGCGCATACG
>JBATAQ010000057.1:0-8088 GCA_049661925.1 Dokdonella sp. | reverse complement strand
TGCTCGACTACATCGTTCCCGACTTCGTGCATGTGCTCGCCGAAGGCCGCATCGTTCAAAGCGGCGACAAATCACTCGCGCACAAGCTGGAAGAACATGGCTACGCCTGGGTCGCCGAGCGCAAGCTGGCGGGAGCCGCGTAGTGAGCGCCTTGCTCGACAACCTGCTCGACGATGCGCCATTGGCAACATCGCCGACATGGCTTGCGCAGGCGCAAAGCGACGCGCTCGCGAGCTTGCGCGCAAGCGGTTTGCCGGATACGCGTGTCGAGGCGTGGAAATACACCAACCTGCGTCAGCTAAGCCAGCGAGCAATGCAGCGCGGTGACGCCGCTGCGATGTCGCGCGAAGTGGATGCCGCATTGCTGGCTTTGCCGGGTGTCGAACATTCGCGCATCGTTTTCGTCAACGGCGCGTTGCGTCGTGATATCTCGTGTTTTCCGCAAGCGGGTCCGCTGAGTGTTGTGCCGCTGGCATCGGTGCTGGCCAACGATGCCGACAGCGTGAAAGCGCCGCTGTCGCGGGAATATGCCGAGCCGGAATCGGCATTCGCACAGCTCAATACCGCGATGACCGGGAACGGCATCGTTATTCGCGTGGCTGCCAACTCGACGGTCGCCGAACCGTTGCATCTGGTGTTTGTCGGCGCGGTGGCCGAGCACGATCTCGCGTGGTCGGCGCGCGTGATTGTCGAACTCGGTTCAGCCGCAGGCTTGCAGTTGGTCGAGCATCATGTCGGCAACGATCACGCCCATCTCGGCAATGTCGTCAGCCAGTTTGTGATTGGCGACGACGCGCAACTTGAACTTATCCAGATTCAGAACGGCGCCGAGGCAAGCACCCTCATCCGCCGGACCGAAGCCAATATCGCCAGCAACGCCGTGCTCAAGCTGCATACGCTGGAACTGGGCGGCCAACTGGTGCGCCACGATCTCGCCATCAATCTCGACGGCAACGCGGCGCGACTCATCTCGCGAGGCGTATTCGCGTTGCGTGGCCGCCAGCACGTCGACAGCCATCTCGACATCCGCCATCGCGCTCGCGATACCGCCTGCGACGTGCTCTGGCGCGGCGTCGTCGACGAGCGCGCGCGCGGCGTTTTCCACGGTGCAATCACCATCGAGCAAGGTGCCGATGGCAGCGATGCCATGCTGTCGAACAAGAATCTGCTCCTGTCCACGCAAGCCGAGATCGACACCCAGCCGGTGCTGGTGATCCACGCCGACGAAGTGAAGGCGGCACATGGCGCGACGGTTGGCCAGCTCGACGATCAGGCCTTGTTCTACATGCGCACGCGTGGCATCCCGGAAGCCGAGGCGCGAGCTTTACTGACGATGGCTTTCTGCCGCGCCGCGCTGGATTCAATCGACAATCCGCCGCTACTCGATGCGCTGACGACCATGCTGGTCGAGCGCCTGCCGGTGACACTGCCATGAACCAGCAGCGATCCGAAGTCAGCGATCACGCACCCCTCGACGTGGAAGCCTTGCGCGCGCGCTTTCCGCTGTTGTCGCGCACCGTTCACGGCAAGCCGCTGATCTATCTGGACAACGCCAACACCAGCCAGAAACCAGAAAGCGTCATCGCTGCGGTGGACCAGCACTACCGCCTGCATAACGCCAACGTCGCTCGCGCCGTGCACAGTCTGGGCGAGGAATCCACGCGCGCCTACGAAGGCGCTCGCGACAAGCTGGCGACCTTCGTCAATGCGCGCCATCGCGATGAAGTGATTCTGACATCGGGCACCACCCAGGCGATCAATCTCGTTGCCTACAGCTACGTGTTGCCGAAGCTGCAACCCGGCGACGTGATCCTGACCACGATGATGGAACACCACGCCAACATCGTGCCGTGGCAGTTGATGGCCGAACGCAGTGGCGCGCGCGTCGTCGCTGCACCGATCAATGCGAATGGCGAATTGCTGGTCGATGAGTACGTGAAATTGCTGGACGGCAACGTGAAGCTGGCTTGCATCACGCACGTTTCCAACGTGCTTGGCACGATCAATCCGGTGGCACAGATTGCGCGCGAAACACGTCGGCGTGGCATCCCCTTGCTGGTCGATGGCTCGCAGGCTGCGCCGCACATGGCCATCGACGTGCAGGCGCTCGGCTGCGATTTTTATGCGCTGACCGGCCACAAGATGTTCGCCCCAACCGGCACGGGCATGCTTTGGGCGCGTCGTGAAATCCTCGCCGAAATGCCACCGTTCCTTGGCGGTGGCGAGATGATTCGCACCGTCAGTTTCGATGGCACCACGTTCGCCGAACCACCGCATCGCTTTGAAGCCGGCACCCCCAACATCGGCGGCTTCGCTGGAGTCGGCGCAGCCATCGACTTCATCGCCGAAGTCGGCATCGACCGCATTGCCGAACGCGAACAGCATTTATTGCGCTACGCAAGCGAGCGACTGAAAGAAATTCCTGGCCTACGCATCTACGGCGAAGCCCCGCACAAGGCCGCCGTGATCAGCTTCACCATCGAAGGCGCGCACGCCCACGACCTCGCCACCATGCTCGACCATGACGGCATCGCAGTGCGCTCTGGTCATCACTGCGCTCACCCCCTGATGCAATTCTTCGACGTTCCCGCAACGTTGCGCGCGTCGTTGGCGTTCACCAACACCGAGGTCGAGATTGATGCCTTGGTTCTCGCCATCAACAAGTTGCGCCTTCTGCTCGCCTGACCTGTCGCGTTAGTCTTTCGCGCCTGCCGGCGCGCGCTTGTCTCCCTTCTCCCGCCGGGAGAAGGTGCCCGGAGGGCGGATGAGGGTCCGGGCCTTGTGCGATGTTTCATCGTGGCGAAGGTTTCATCTTCGCTTTGTTGGTTGTCGCCAGTCTCGCTTGTTTCTCGCGCCTGCCGGCGCGCGAGTCACTTTTCTTCCCTCGCCGGAAGAAAAGTAACCAAAAGAAGTGGCGCCCGGACCTGTCGCCCGCACGGCTGCGCCGTGCGGGTACGCCAGCGCTGGTCGGGTTCAACTGACAGCGCATCCCTGCACTGACAGTCGAATCCGCGCGATCCCTCGCGCGTCCCGCAAGCGGCTGATCCGCCCAGCACTGGCCGACAGGAACGGGATGAACGTCAAAGGCACAGCGCAGCGCGCTGCGCTGTGCTGCTCTGGATCTTCAACCCGTTTAAGGGGCGGCGAGGTGGCGAAGGAAACGCCCGCAGGGTGGCCCGAATGGATTCGGGCCAGTTCGCTGTCAGCACAGGGACGGGCTGTCAGCGAACCCCGGAGCCGGCTCGCGTAGTCGTGCGGCTTCTTCGCACGACCGACCCGCCACGGGCGCATCTTTGGCCCACGTTTCTCTGCGAGGAGAAAGAGCCTGTCCTCGGACTTGATCCGGGGATGGGGCGGCGGGCGGCAGCCCGGCGAAACGCTTGATCAGTCTGGCGACGACCAAGATGAGCGAAGCGAACATGTGCAAGAAAGGCAGGTCGCTCGCCGGCAGGCGAGAGAGACGCTTGACCAGTCTGGCGGCAGCCATTCCTCGCCGAATGGCGACACAAGTGCCGACCCTTGTCCCGGCGAGAGAACGGAGAAAAGCACGTGCGGCGGGCGGGTATGACATGGCCGTCTAAACGGCCAAAAGAAAAAAGGCGAATCAACCCTCGCCAGAATCCGGCGAGGGATTGCGATCAGCCTGGCGCAGCCAACCATGCCGGTAGGCAAAACCTCCGAGGAGTTCGTGCAGGGCCGCTTCGGACTTCACGATCGCGCTGCTGGAGGGCAGCAGATAGCCCCATCCGATCCAGCCGGCGTAACGGCTTTCCGCGGGCCATGCGCATGCGTCGAAGCCGGCTTGCTGGAATGCGTAGAGGGCGCGCGGCATATGCAAGGCCGACGTGACCAGCCAGACGCGATGGGCGATTGGCGGTTGCAGCGCGGCTGTGAATTGGGCGTTCTGCCAGGTGGTGCGGGCGGTCGGTTCTTCGCGGATGCGTTCGGGAGCGATGCCAAGCTCGGTCAGCAAGCGTGCCATCAGCGTGCTTTCCGGCACGCCCCAGAAGCTGTCGCCGCTGATGACGATCTGTGCATCGGGTTGCTGCCGTGCCAATCGTGCAGATGCAAAAACCCGCTGAATGCTGGGCGGCGACAGCACGCGATAGTCGAGCGGATCGCGGGTGGAAACCAGTGCGCCGCCGCCAAGCAGGACGATGGTGGATGGCAGCGGACCGCGGCAATCGGCTGCTGTCGGTGCGCCCGATTCAACCGCGCTCACGAGTGAATTCGCCCCGAGCGGCGTTGTCAGCACCCACGCAATGGCGAGTCCGGAAATTCCGATTGCGCGAAGCCAGCGTGGCAGCCACCGCCACAGCAACCAAAGTGAAAATGCCAGCAGGAGTCCGCCACGCAATGGCGAAAGCAGCCAGGAAAGCATCACATGCGTGCACTCCGGTCGATGTCGATCCATGCTGGCAGCAACGTCGTGTCGATGCCTCGACCGAGCAACAATGCCTGGAACCGTTCGCCCATCTGGTCGGGCAGGGTGAGGCGTTTGATCTGCCGCGAGAGTTCGTAGAGTTCACTCGCATCGGCGTCCTCCACATAGCGCGAATGTAACTCCACCAACCCGTTGTCGAGCAAGAACTGCGACTGGCTAGCGTAGCCCAGTACGTCCAAGCCCGCCCCGACGGCTGCCTCGGCGACGGCACTGAAATCGACCGATGCCGTGATGTCCTGCAAACCGGGCAGTGTGAGCGCGTCAGCGTGGACGCGATGCTGGTAGTGGCATTGCAGCGTGCCGCTGGATCGATCGCTGGCGTAGTAGTCGTTGCGCGTGTGACCGTAGTCGACGAACAAGACGATGCCGCGTTCCAGCGTTTCGGTGACTGAGGAAATCCACGAAGGCAACTGCATTGCGATTTCGCTGCGATAGCCGTCGTCAAAGTCGCGACCCAGACGTTTTTCCAGTGCACGGACCGCAGCGACCAGTGGCTCGCCTGCCTCGACATCGCGGATGACGAAACGCTCGCCATCCAACCCCACGTGTTCCTCGAACACCATGCCATCGGCAATTGCAAAACGCGTCACCGGCAACGCATCGATCACTTCGTTCGCAAACAGCACGCCCTGCCAGTTCTGCGCGGGTGGCCGATCCAGCCACGTGATGATCGAGAAAAGTTCGGGTGGCAGCGCAGCACGCAATCGTTCGCGCTGACGTTCACGCAAATCAGCTGATGGCTCCAGGATCGCGTATTCGTCGGGCACGCAATGGCGAAGCGCCAGTTCCAACAGAGCCGCCTCGGCAAACGCGCCGCTGCCAGCGCCCAGCTCAAGAAAGCAGCATCGTCGATTCAGTGCTGCGAATACCGGCAGCACGGATGTCGCCACGCATTGCGCAAATAACGGTCCCAATTCCGGCGCGGTAACGAAATCGCCGGACGCGCCGAATTTGGTCGATCCGGCGCTGTAGTAACCCAAGCCCGGCGCATACAGACAACGCTCCATCCAGCGCGAAAACGGCATCGGCCCATCGGCGCGGATTTCGTCACGCAACGCCGCAGCCAGGCGCGCGCTGTGCGCCTGCTGGTCGGCATTGGGCGGTGGCAGGGAAATTTTCATGCGAACTTATTTACAGACACTTGGCTTGTCAGCGTTTACGGGGCACTCTCGACGGCGAGCAGAATAACGCAGCGCTATTCGAATCCGATTGGAGCAATGCCGCAATGTCATCCAACGCAAACCCCGTCGCTCTCGTCAGCGGTGCCGGCCGCCGTATCGGCGCGACCATCACGCGGACCTTGCACGGGGCTGGCTACGACATCGCCGCGCATGCCAACCGTTCGCGTGGCGAACTCGCGTCGCTGCTGGCGGAACTGGAAAGCATCCGCCCCGCCAGCACGCTGGCCGTGCACGCCGATCTTGCTGATCTGTCTGCGCCGGATCTGTTGGTTTCAGCGACGCTCGCTTGTTTTGGACGGCTCGACGCGCTGGTCAACAACGCCTCGGTATTTTTCCCGACACCGATGGGAACAATCGACAGCGATCAATGGGATGCCTTGTTCAACGTCAACGCTCGCGCGCCCTTGCTGCTCGCGCAAGCGGCTGCGCCCGCGTTGCGCGAGGCGAGGGGCGCCATCGTCAATCTGGTCGACATCTACTCGGAACGTCCCTTGCCCGATCACCCGGTCTACGTGATGAGCAAGGCCGCACTGGTGGCGATGACGCAGGCTTTGGCGATTGACCTCGCACCGAATATTCGCGTCAACGCCGTCGCGCCGGGTGCCATCCTGTGGCCGCAGGACGGCTCATCCACGGAGCGTCGCGACGACATCATCGCGCGCACGCCACTGGCCCGCGCCGGCAACGCCGAGGAAATCGCCAACACGGTGTTGTGGTTGCTGCGCGACGCCGGGTTCATCACCGGCCAGATCATTCGCGTCGACGGTGGCCGCAGCCTGCCGGTGTAAACGGTACAGGCACGCACCTGCATAGTTTTCGACCTGCTCGCCAACTGACGACCACGATGACCGCACGCAATAGTCCCGCAGACAAACCGCCTGCACGCAAATCCGCAGCGGGCAAAACTCCATCAACCCGGAAAAACAGCAAGGCTGCGAAAGCCGTCGCCGTGGTCGAAGCGGGCGAAACCATCAGCAACCTGGTGCTCGATTTCGTCGGCAACGTACCCGGCACGTTTGAGCCCGCCAGCGGCCAACCGCGCGCACGAGCCGGCGCCATCGTCGATGCCGCAGCGCGCAAGTCGGCGCTGGCTGCCGGTTCGCTGTCGCTGCCGGTTGGCCCGCTAGGCTGGCTCACCCTGATACCCGAACTCACCTTGATCTGGCGTATCCAGGCGCAGATGGTGACCGACATCGCCGCCGCATTCGGCCGCCGCATGCCGGTCAGCCGCGAACAGATGTTGTACTGCCTGTTCCGCCACACCGCCGCGCAAGCGTTTCGCGACATCGGCGTGCGCATGGGCGAGCGCGGTGTGGTGCAGGCACTGACGTCACACGCATTGCGAAAGTTGGCCGGGCAGGTTGGCATTCGCCTGTCGAAGCGCACCGTCGTCAAAGGCGTCGCCCGCTGGGTGCCATTGCTGGGCGCCGCCGGAGTAGCCGCCTACGCCTGGTACGACAGCCGCCGCGTCGGCGCCACCGCCATCGCGATGTTCGATCCGGTTATCGATGTGCAAGGCGTTGATCTGCCGGTCAACGGCAAGTCGATCAACGTGCCGGCCCGCAGGCATGTGGCGGGGGAGTGAAACCTTTCCTCCACTTCGTTTCCCCGGCGCAGCCCGCAGCGCCTCCACTTCGTCCCCCCCGGCCACGCCCGCGCTCCCTCCACTTCGTTTCCCCGGCGCAGCCCGCAGCGCCTCCACTTCGTCCCCCCGGCCACGCCCGCGCTCCCTCCACTTCGTTTCCCCGGCGCAGGCCGGGGCCCAGTCGGCAACGGCTTTTGGCAATCTTTTTGGCGACTCCCACTGCCAGGAACCAACCGACAAAGACCGCCAACAGCATCTACTCACTGGACCCCGGCCTGCGCCGGGGAAACGAAGGGCAGTGACGCCGGGGAAACGAAATCGCGGAAGGTGGCGCGCTCGATCATTGAGTCGCCCGTTCCCGAAAAGCGACGAAGACCAATCGCCGCAAGGGGTTCCACGAGTGCCGTCACTTTATTCCGGACAGCACAGCCGTTCGGCTGTTGGAAGACGCGGGAATGACAAAGGAGTTCATGTTTTTCGTGGCTGGCTCCAACGTGGCATCCTAACTCGCTCATGCGCGGCCGAATTCCTGACTCTTTCCTTGATGACCTGCTGGCTCGTGTCGATATCGTCGACGTGATCGGGCAGCGTGTGGTGATGAAAAAGGCGGGTCGCGACTGGAGTGCGCGCTGTCCGTTCCATGACGAGCGTTCGCCCTCGTTCACGGTCAGCCCGGCCAAGCAGTTCTACCACTGCTTTGGCTGCGGCGCGCACGGCAGCGCGATCAAGTTCCTGATGGATTACGACCGCCTGGAATTCCTCGATGCGGTCGAAGAACTCGCCACCAGCGTCGGCGTGCAAATCCCTCGCGAAGCTGCACGCACCGAACGCGACGACGCCACCGATCTCTACGCCATCCTCGACGCATCGGCCAACTT
>JBATAQ010000056.1:0-17485 GCA_049661925.1 Dokdonella sp. | reverse complement strand
GGTCAAGCCGATGCCATCGAGGTCGATGGTTTCGCGCAACACGTCGCGGGTGGTGCCGGGCTGATCGGTGACGATGGCGCGATCGGTTGCGACCAATGCATTGAGCAGGCTCGACTTGCCGGCGTTTGGACGGCCGATGATGACGGCGTGCAAACCGTTGTTGAGGCGCAGGCCGCGACGCGCGGATGCTAGCAATTCATCGGTCTGTGCGTTCAACGCAGCGAAGCCTTCCTGCAAGCGCGTGTCGGCGAGGAAATCGATTTCTTCTTCAGGGAAATCAATCGCCGCTTCGATCCAGACGCGCTGGCGGACCACGGCCGCGAGCAAGGCCTGCACGCGTCGCGAAAATTCACCGTCGAGACTGCGCATCGCGGCGTTGGCGGCAGCGACCGAGCCGCTGCTGATCAGGTCGGCAACCGCTTCGGCCTGGGCCAGGTCGAGCTTGCCATTCAAGAATGCGCGTTCGGAAAATTCGCCGGCGCGGGCCAGCCGTGCGCCGAGTTCGAAAACACGTGCTTGCAGTTGGTGCAACACGATGGGGCTGCCGTGGATCTGCAACTCGACGACATCTTCGCCGGTGTAGGAATGCGGCGCCGGGAAGGACAACAGCAAGCCGTGATCGATGGTCACGCCATCGTGATCACGGAACGTAGCGTAATGCGCGTGACGAGGTTTCGGCGTGCGGCCGAGCAACTGTTTCGCGATGGCCAGCGCGCTTGCGCCGGAGAGTCGCAGCACACCAATGCCACCGATGCCGGCAGCCGTGGCGATGGCGACGATGGTGTCGCTATGCGTCACTTGTTGGCTCGCGAACCCAACGCGAGAGCGCTACTTCGCCTTCGCAGTGAGCGCCTTGTTCTTGTTTTTCGGCTTGTCTTCACCGGCTTCAACGCGCTTGGTGATGATCCATTGCTGTAGCAGCGACAGCATGCCATTCGTCGTCCAATACAACACCAATCCAGCCGGGAAGAACGCGAAGAGTACCGAGAACATGACCGGCATCACCTTCATGATCTTGGCTTGGGTCGGGTCCATGCCGGTCACGGGCGAGATGTACTGGGTCGCGATCATGGTCGCCGCGTTCAAGATTGGCAGCACGAAATACGGATCGGGCGCGGTCAGATTGTGGATCCATCCAATGAAGGGCGCGTGGCGCAGCTCGACACTTTCCAGCAGCACCCAGTACAGCGCGAAGAACACCGGCATCTGGATCAGCATCGGCAAACAGCCACCGAGTGGGTTGATCTTTTCCTTTTGGTAGATCTCCATCATCGCGGCGTTGACCTTCTGCTTGTCGTCGCCGTAACGCTCCTTCAGCGCAGCAATGCGCGGCTGCATCTTGCGCATCTTCGCCATCGAACGGTACTGCGCTTCGCTCAACTTGAAGAACACCGCCTTGATCAACAGCACCAGCAGGATGATTGCGAAACCCCAGTTGCCGGTTACCGCGTGCAGCTTGGACAACACCCAGTGCAGAGGCTTGGAGATGATGGTGAAGATGCCGTAGTTCGCCGTAAGCGAAAGGCCCGGTGCCACGTTGTCGATGGTGTCCTGCAACTTGGGACCGACATACAGACGCGCATCGACGGTCTGCTGCGCGCCGGGCGCGATCGTGATCGGCGCCGACACGCTGCGTATCAGATAGCGCGGCTGGCCGTTGTTGGGCAGCGTGTTGGTGGTGAACGTGGCGTTCTGGTCAGCCGGCGGAATCCACGCCGCGAAGAAATAGTGCTGGATCATCGCGATCCAGCCGCCCTGCACATCTTTCTTCAGTGGATCCTTGTCGAACTTGCCGAACGCGAGCTTCTGGAATTTGTCCTGCGGGCTGTAATCGGCCGCACCGACGAAGCTGTAATGCTCGGTGTTGGTGTAGGCCTTGATGCCGGACACGTCGAAAACGATCGGCACGCGCTGCAATTGCAGATAACTGTTGCCGGTCCATTGTGCAGCGCTGGCATTGCTGATTTCGCTGCGCTGGTCGATCACGTAGCTGCCGCGTTCGAAGCGGAACACCTTGCGCACGCTGATTCCCGACGGGTCGGTCCAGGTCAGCAGGACGTCGATGTTGGCCTGGCCGTCGGCGAGTCGATAATCGTTTTGCTCGGACTGATACTCGGCCTGGTGATCGGGTGCTGCACCGGTCGAACTGACCAGACCGCTTTGCGCCGCGAAGAAGGTGTCGGCGTTGTCATCGAACAGGCGCACCGAGGGCAGCACCGTCTTCGGGTCACGCGGATAAGCGAGCAAGTCAGCGGTGACGATGCTGCCCCCGCGTGGATCGATTTCCACGTGCAACAGGTCGGTGGTGACGCTGATTCGATTCGCGCTGGAAACAGCAGCAGCCGTGTTCGCGGCAGTCGGAATGGCAGCCGGCGCTGACGCCGCTGGCACGGATGCATTGGGAATTTCGCCTGGCGCTGCGGGAGTCGCAGTTGGCGTCGATGCGGCGGGCACATCGTCTGGCACGGGCGGCGTGGCCGGCGTTTCCGCAACCGGCAGGACACCACTTGCATAGTCCTGCTGCCACTGCGCCCACAACAAATAGCCGAGCATCAGCAAGGCAAGCAACAGGAAGGAACGCGGACTGTTCATCATGGGCGGATTTGCAACGAATGTGGCCGATTACGCCATGCCGGTTTGCAGGCCAGCGCGGTGGCGACAGGCAAGAACGACGGCAGCGAGATGCTGGCTCGTGAAGGAAACGGTGGGATTCAACCCGCTATTGTGCCGGCCGAGGGCGACCGCTTCAATGCAGGGACGCCCGATGCGGACGTACCCAAAGCGGACAGGCGTTGCCAGAGCCGTTCCAAATCGGCGCGGAGCACGGCGTTGTCCTGGCTTGCGGCGGAACCGCGTGCCACGACCATCACATCGAAGCTTGGCAGTGTGCCAAGGCAGTGTCGGAATGATTCGCGGACTTGCCGCTTGATGCGATTGCGCACGACGGCGCGCTTGGATACCCGCCGCGACACTGCCATGCCGACGCGCGCAGTGTCGCGCTCGGTCGCTGATGCTTCGGCATGGAAATGACCAACACTGATGCGCCGGCTATTGCGGCGCAAGGCGAGGAATTCCGCAGGTTTCAACACTCGCGCGCTGCGTGGGAAGCTTGCGCCGCCCTTGCCGCGCTCGGTCATTAGGGGTGCTCTGAGCCCTGGATCAGCCGCTGACGCTGAGGCGCTTGCGCCCTTTGGCACGACGCGCATTGATGATGGCGCGGCCACTGCGCGTCTTCATGCGGGCACGGAAACCGTGGTCGCGCGCACGCTTGAGGTTGCTGGGCTGGTAAGTACGCTTGGTCGCCATGATCGGCTCGTCAGGGATGCAAAAAAGGTCGGCGAGTCTAACGGCTGCAGCGTTGGCCTGTCAAAGGCGCGCGAGTTTGCCGGTCGAGCGGGCGGTGTAGGTATGGACAGACCGCCCGGTCGGGACGTTCGCAGGCTGGTAGACTGCCCAGCCCTTCGCGATGGTTGCGGCACGCCGCAGCGACGCGTGCATTCGAGAGCAACGATGAGCGAACTGTGGCAGCGCTGCCTGGCGCGCCTTCGAGCGGAACTGACAGCCGAGGAAGTGCATGCCTGGCTTGCACCACTGCAGGCCAGCGAAAATGGCAGCGGCATTCAGTTGCTGGCGCCCAATGCCTACACGGTCGACGCGGTTCGCGAGCGCTACCTGGACCATATCTCCGCAGTGGTAGCACACGATGCCGGACGGGCCGTCGACGTGCGCATCGGCGTCGGATCGGCGGAAGCGCGACGAAGTGCAGCCAAACCGACCGCCGACACGGCCAGCCCAGCAAAGCCCGTCACCAACGGAACGGGCGGGCGGCGTCACAACGGGGCGGAAACCTCGGCAGCCATCGATCCGAACTACACGTTCGACAATTTCGTCGAGGGCAAATCCAACCAGCTCGGCAAGGCCGCGGCCTTGCAGGTCGCGATGAATCCGGGCAGCGCCTACAACCCCTTGTTGCTGTACGGCGGTACCGGCCTCGGCAAGACCCACCTGATGCACGCCGCCGGCAATCTGATGCGGCAGAACGATCCTGACTGCAGGGTGCTGTACCTGCGCTCGGAGCAGTTCGTGAGCAGCATGGTCAAGGCGCTGGCGCAGAAGAGCATGGACGATTTCAAGCGCCGCTACCGCTCGGTCGACGCGTTGCTGATCGACGACATCCAGTTCTTCGCCGGCAAGAACACCACCCAGGAAGAGTTCTTCCATACCTTCAACGCCTTGTTCGAAGGCAAGCAGCAGATCATCCTGACTTGCGATCGCTATCCGAAAGAAGTTGAGAACCTGGAGCCACGCTTGAAGTCGCGGCTGGGTTGGGGCTTGTCGGTAGCAATCGAACCGCCAGACTTTGAAACCCGCGCGGCGATCCTACTCAGCAAGGCACACTTGAAGAATGTCGACCTGCCGGTGGACGTAGCCCAGTTGATGGCAAAGCGGATGCGTTCCAATGTTCGCGATCTCGAGGGTGCGCTGAACACGCTGGTGGCCAAATCCAACTTCGAACGTCGACCGATAACGCTGGAATTCGCACAGGAATCACTACGCGACCTGCTCACCGTGCACGCGCAGGCGATTACCGTGCCCAATATCCAGAAAACGGTGGCAGACTACTACCAGTTGCGTATGTCCGACATGCTGTCCCCTAAACGTAGTCGTTCCGTGGCCCGGCCACGGCAAATGGCGATGGCCCTGGCCAAGGAACTCACCGAGCATAGCCTGCCGGAACTCGGCGAAGCGTTCGGCGGCCGCGATCACACGACGGTGCTGCATGCCTGTCGGACGATTGCGGCGCTACGCGAGACCGATGGCCGGATCAAGCAGGATTGGGAAAAGCTGGTGCGTGCGCTGACTGGTTGAACGCGGTGGATGGCTTCCGGGAAGGTTGTGCAGAAGATGTGGATGGATTTTGGTTTGAAAGTTATCCACAACCCGTCAACATCCAGGCAGGCCGCTTTGGGTACTTTGAAAGGTTTCACAAGTTACTGATAAATATACATAAATAGCGTTTCCAAAGTTACCCACAGCACAAACAACTACTAATCTTTCTTTCCAAAAACAAACTAGAAGAAGACGGATATCGCCATGCGCCTGACCATCCAACGAGAGACGTTGTTGAAATCACTGCAGCAGGTGGTTGGTGTCGTTGAAAGACGCCAGACCTTGCCAGTACTGGCAAACCTGTTGTTCGTCGTCCAGGGCAATGAGCTGGCGATAACCGGGACTGACCTTGAAGTCGAGATGGTGTCTCGCACCACTGCCGACGACATGTCCGATGGCGAGGTGACCATCCCGGCCCGCAAGTTGTTCGACATCTGTCGCGCGCTGCCGGATGGCTGCAAGATCAAGATGGAACAGAACGGCGAAAAGGTGACGGTCAATGCGGGCCGTAGCCGATTCACGCTGGCTACTCTGCCGGCTTCGGAGTTCCCGACCACCGACGGCATCGAAGCAATCGAGAAGGTGACCTTGCCGGAAGCGTCGCTGAAGGCCTTGATGGACCAGACCAGTTTCGCGATGGCGCATCAGGATGTTCGTTACTACCTCAACGGGCTGTTGCTGGATTTGCGTGAGGACAGCCTGCGCTGCGTTGCCACCGATGGGCATCGACTCGCACTTGCCGAAACGCGACTTGAATCGCCGGTGACAGCGCGCCGCCAGATCATCATCCCGCGCAAGGGCGTGATGGAACTGATGGGGCTGTTCGAAAGCGGTGATGGTGATGTGGAACTGGAATTCGCCCGCAATCATCTTCGTGTGCGACGCGGTGCCGTCACGTTTACATCCAAGCTGATCGATGGCCGATTCCCGGATTACGAAGCGGTGATTCCGGTGGGAGCTGACAAGGAGGTTCGCGTCAACCGCGATGAATTTCGTTCGGCCTTGCAGCGGGCGGCGATTCTGTCGAACGAGAAGTATCGCGGCGTGAAGTTGGAAGTCGCTCCGAACCGGCTGCGCATCATCGCTCACAATCCGGAACAGGAAGAAGCAGTTGAAGAAGTCGAAGCCCAGACCGGCGTCGCTGAACTGTCCGTCGGCTTCAACGTGAACTATCTGCAGGACGCACTCAGCGCAATAGGTGGTGAGGACGTTCTGTTGTGTCTGCGCGATGCACAATCCTCGTGCCTGCTGCGTAAACCGGACAGCGAAGACGCACGCCACGTGATCATGCCGCTGCGGCTCTGACCGATCAGGATGGTGTTGGTACGACCATGGCCCACGGCAATCCACCGTGGGTTTTTCTTGATCGCACTTTGCGGGGCTCGGCGTGCGGCTGATCGAGCTTCGCCTTGAGAACCTGCGTCGTTTCGAGCAACTGAGCCTGGCGTTGGCGCCAGGATGGAACGTATTCGTCGGCGACAATGGCGCGGGCAAAACGACGGTGCTGGAAGCGGCGTACATGCTTTCGCACGGTCACTCGTTTCGCAGTGGTGGTCGGGTTGGCGTGCAGCGCGACGGCAGCGAGGGTTACTCGATTTTCGGTCGGCTGGAGGGCAGCTTGGGCGAACAATCGCGCGTAGGGCTGGCGCGGACGGAAGGCAAGCTGATTGCCCGGATTGAAGGCGAAACTGTTCCGATAGGCGAGTTGGTCGAACGCTGCGCTGTCGTGTGCTTTGAACCAGGTTCGCATGACCTGATTGCCGGACCGGCGGAGATTCGTCGCCAGTTCATGGATTGGGGTGTGTTCCACGTGGAACATTCGTTTCTTTCACGTTGGCGCCGCTATCAGCGTGCGCTTAAGCAACGCAATGCACTCTTGCGACAGGGTGCGGTCGACAGCGAATTCGCGCCTTGGGACGCCGAGTTGGCGGAGTCGGGCGAATGGTTGGCCGACACTCGCTATGACTATATCGACCGGTTACGCGAGCATCTGGAATATTTTGCCAAGCGCCTGATTCCCGAGTTGGGCAAACCGGTCCTCGACTTGGCGCGTGGATGGGATGCTGGCATCGCCTTGCGCGATCTGTTCCAGGTTCGACTTCCACGTGATCGTGAACGCGGTCACACAATGCGTGGCCCGCACAGGGCAGATTGGTCGACCACGTTTGAGCGTGCACCCAGACGTGAGCACTATTCACGCGGCCAGGAAAAGTTGGTTGCCTTGGCGTGCCTGTTAGCCCAAGCCCGTCTCCATGCGCAAGTGCAAGGTCATTGGCCGGTGCTGTGTTTGGACGACCTGGCCTCTGAACTGGATGTTAGTCACCAACAAGCAGTAGTCGATGTACTCGCTGAAGTCGGTGCGCAAGTGTTGGTTACTGGCGTAACGCTTCCAGACGGTTTGCGCAATGCAACATTTCCAGTCGCCATGTTCCACGTGGAACATGGTTCGGTCGCTCCACTGATATAATCGCGACCATCCTATCGCCTGAATCGCGAGCCCGGCATCTGCCGCGGCGCGAGCATGGAGCGTCATGAACGAAAACAACGACAACGACAACAACGCCGGCAACTACGACTCCAGCAAGATCAAGGTGCTGAAGGGCCTGGAAGCGGTCCGCAAGCGCCCCGGCATGTACATCGGCGACACCGATGATGGCACCGGTCTGCACCACATGGTGTTCGAGGTTGTCGACAACTCGATCGACGAAGCGCTCGCTGGTTATTGCGACCATGTCATCGTGACCTTGCACGCCAATGGATCGGTAAGCGTTTCCGACAACGGTCGCGGCATTCCGGTAACCATGCATCCGGAAGAGGGCAGGTCGACGGCGGAAGTCGTCATGACCGTGCTGCATGCCGGCGGGAAGTTCGACGACAATTCCTACAAGGTGTCGGGCGGTTTGCATGGCGTTGGCGTGTCCGTGGTCAATGCATTGTCCGAGCATCTGCTGCTGACAATCAGTCGCGACGGTTTCGAGTACCAGCAGGAATACGCCCACGGCGATCCGCTGTATCCCCTCAAGCAGATCAAACCATCGACCAAGCGCGGCACAAGGGTTCAGTTCACGCCGAGTCCGCTGACTTTTACCAATATCGAGTTTCACTACGACATCCTTGCCAAGCGCCTGCGCGAACTGTCGTTCCTGAATTCCGGCGTCCGTATCGAGTTGATTGAAGAGCGCACCGAGCGCCGCGACGTTTTTGCCTATGTGGGCGGCATCCGCTCCTTCGTCGAACATCTGGCACACCTGAAGACACCGCTGCATCCCAAGGTGATGTTCCTGACCGCCGAGCAGGACGGCATGACCGTCGAAGTAGCCATGCAATGGACCGATTCCTACCAGGAAAACGTCTTTTGCTTCACCAACAACATCCCGCAAAAAGATGGTGGCACCCATCTGGCCGGCTTCCGCGCCGCGCTGACCCGAACTTTGGGCAACTACATTGAATCGATCGGCTTGCAGCGCACGGCGAAAGTCGCGCTGTCCGGTGATGACATGCGCGAAGGCCTGATCGCCGTGCTGTCGATCAAGGTGCCCGATCCGAAGTTCTCGTCGCAGACCAAGGACAAGCTGGTTTCCAGCGAGGTAAAGGGCGTCGTCGAGCAGATCGTCAACCACAAGCTCGACGAATTCCTGCAAGAGAATCCAAGCGAAGCCAAAGCCATCGGTGCCAAGGTGGTCGACGCCGCCCGCGCCCGCGACGCCGCCCGCAAAGCGCGAGAGATGACCCGCCGCAAAGGCGCGCTGGACATTGCCGGCCTGCCCGGCAAGCTCGCGGATTGCCAGGAAAAAGACCCGGCGCTGTCCGAACTGTTCATCGTCGAGGGCGATTCGGCCGGCGGTTCGGCCAAGCAAGGCCGCAACCGCAAGACCCAGGCCGTGTTGCCGCTCAAGGGCAAGATCCTCAACGTTGAACGCGCACGATTTGATCGCATGCTGGGTTCGGCTGAAGTCGGCACTTTGATTACCGCACTCGGCACCGGGATCGGCAAGGACGAATTCAACATCGACAAGCTGCGCTATCACCGCATAATCTTGATGACCGACGCCGACGTCGATGGCTCGCACATCCGTACTTTGCTTCTGACCTTCTTCTTTCGACAGATGCCGGAATTGCTGGAGCGCGGACACATTTATATTGGTCTGCCGCCGCTCTACAAGCTCAAGCAGGGCAAGCAGGAGCTCTATCTGAAGGATGACGGGGCACTCAGCGAATATCTCATCTCCAACGCTGTCGACAACGCTGAACTGCGTTACAGCGAGGAAGCGCCGCCGATCAGCGGTACCGCATTGGAAATGCTGTTGTCAGGCCACCAATCAGCTCTCGACCAGATCGAGCGACTTGGAGCGCGTTACGACAAACCCCTACTCGGCGCATTCCTGTCGACGCAGCCGCCAGCATCCGAGGCGGCATGGCAAGACGAGACCGGGCTTGATGAATGGATGGGCGCGATCGAGAACAAGCTCAACGGCAGCGGACTTGGCCGTCCGCGCTATTCGTTGCGTATCCAGCCGGCGACGGAAGAACATCCGCCGGCCTTGGTCGTCGAGCGCGCCCAGCACGGGCTGAATCATCTGCAGGTGATTCCATCGGCGTTCTTTGTTTCCAACGAATTCCGCGCCATCGCCGATGCTGCAGTGCAACAAAATGAGCTGGTGATGCCCGGTGCCGAGATTCGCCGCGGCAACAAGGTTCAGGCGGTTTCGACGTTCGCCGAGGCCTACACCTGGCTGATGGACGAAGCCAAGCGCGGCCGCACCATCCAGCGCTTCAAGGGGCTGGGTGAAATGAACCCGGAGCAGCTATGGGAAACCACGGTCAACCCGGAGACGCGCCGTTTGCTGCAGGTGACCGTGGAAGATGCCGTGATCGCGGACCAGATCTTCTCGACCCTGATGGGCGATGTGGTTGAACCACGCCGCGAATTCATTGAACAGAACGCGCTGCGGGTCAGCAACCTCGACGTATAGCGCGCACTGGTCCAACACACAATCGCAGCGAGGGGTTCGGTATCAAGACCGTTCATTGCTGCGTTTGCGCTTGTCTAATTTGATGCTCCAAGGGTAACCTCGTCGGCCCACGCGATCACTCGCGCTCGTCGTCACCTCGAGGCTGCCATGAAGTTGAGCAAAACGCTGCACACGCTGATCTGCGCGCTGGCGCTGATGTTCTCGGCCACCGCCGCTTACGCCGCCAAGGCAAAAGCGGAAGCGGAATATCCCAACGCCACCCGCAACGAACCCAAGTCCGATCTGCGCGAAGCGGATCAGAAGAAGCTCAACAAGGCGCAGGACCTGGTCGGAGAAGACAACACCAAGGCACAGGGACTACTGCAGGACATCGTTGACGATTCCAAGAGCAAGACCGCGCAGTCCTACGCCCACCAGATCCTCAGCGGCGTCTACATCGAGCTGGAACAGGACGACAAGGCCATCTCCGAATTGCGCATGGCGCTGGACAGCAACGGCATGCCCAACGATGCCCATTTCGCCACCATGTACCGGATGGCCCAGGTCCAGGTGCAGGCTGAAAAGTACCAGGACGCATTGGAAACTCTCGATACCTGGGCGCAGGAAGGCGGCAAGACCACGCCCGATTCCGATGCATTGCGCGGCAACATCTACTATCGCCTGGACAAGTATCAGGAGGCCATTGACGCGATCAACAAGGCCAACGCTGCCAGCGAAAAGTCCAACGATGGCTGGAACCAGATACTCATGGCGAGCTACTTCGAGCTCAACCAGTTCCCGCAAGCCGCCGAAGTCGCCAAGGCGCAGTTGGCGAAGAGCCCGACCGACATCAAGCTGATCAAACAGCTCGCCACCGTCTACATCCAGGGCGACAACTACCCTGCCGCGTTGCAGGTTCTGTCCAAGGCGAAGAGCGACGGCCTGATCACGACCAGCGACGACTACCTGCAGCTGGCCAAGCTCTACGCCAACGCCGAAAAGCCGAAAGACGCCGCTGCGGTGTTGAAGGAAGGCCTCGACAAGGGCATCGTTCAGGGCGACTTCGAAACTTACCGTCTGCTCGGCGACACCAGCGCCCAGGCCGAAGACGACGCCGGTGCGCTCGCCGCGTATGCAAAGGCATCGCCGCTCGCCAAAGACGGCTACGTCGACTACCAGCGTGGATATCTTTTGTACTACACCGAGAAGCCGCGCGAGGCCAAGGAAGCGATGGACAGCGCGATCCAGAAGGGCGGCATCAAGCAGGAAGGTGAGGCGTACCTGATCCGTGGCGACGCCTACAGCGAAATGAACCAAGACTCCAACGCGCTCGCAGATTGGCAAAAGGCAGCGGGCTATCCATCGACCAAGACGATGGCGGAACAGCGCATCAAGGCCTCGCGCGGCGGCGTCAAGATGAAGAAAACACCCAAGGCTGGCTCGAAATCCGGCAAGTGACGAAGATTTAAACAATCATGTGGCGGAAATCCGCTTGTACGAAGAACGCCGCATGCTGTAAGTTTCAGACACGCTGCATACATCTCTCGAACCGCCATCAATTGATGACAGTTCGATAGGAAGTCCGTCCCGGCAACTCCTGGTCTAAAAAATGGCAGAGCAAAACTCATCGCGCGACGACAAGCGCTTTAGCTGGCGGCGTGTATCAGCGTTCACGGGCGCGTTCGCGCTGCATGCGTTCGCGTTCGCGATGATGATGGCGCCGGCAGCGCCGCCGCCCGCGAAGGAGAAGGAGAAAGACAACAAGGTGACGGTCGAATTCATCGAACCGCCGCCGCCGCCGCCGCCGCCGCCACCACCACCGCCGGAACCGCCGAAGCGGCCGCCGCCGAAAATCATCGTCAAGCAACCGCCACCACGGACACCGCCACCGGATCCGCCGCCGCCGGTTGTCGTGGAAGAGGCGTCGCCCATGTCGCAGCCTGCGCCGCCGCCAGCCCCACCGGCGCCGCCAGCACCGCCGGCCGACATCGCCCCTAGCGAAAACGTCAGCTATCGGAAGATGCGTCCGCCAAAGTACCCGATCCAGGCAGCACGCCAGCGCCAGGAAGGCGAAACCTTGCTGAAGGTGCTGGTCGGACTCAACGGCGTGCCTGAGGAAGTAACGGTCGAAAAATCGAGTGGTTCACGTTTGCTGGACAACGCAGCCGTCGCCGCAGTGAAAAACTGGGTTTTCAACCCGGGATCAAAGGGTGGTCAGGCGACGCGCGGTTACGTGCTGGTCCCGATCAGTTGGAAACTCACCGAATAATTCTCCAGAATAATTCTCTCTTTACAGGGTCATAGCCATGCAAGAAGCCACACAAGCCCCTATCGCCGCGCCGGGTGCGGCAGGTAGTTCCAACGCCCAAGCGATGAATGCGATGGGTTTCGATCATCTGATCCACAACCTGGATCCGCTTGGTTGGATCGTGTTCGTCACGCTCGTCATCATGTCGTTGATGTCCTGGTTCTACATCGTCTACAACTTCTTGCGTAACCTGATGTTGAAGTCACGCACTGAACGCGTCATCAGCACGTTCTGGGAAACGCCATCGTTGCAGGACGCGATTCGCACCATGGAAGAGCAGCCCAAGGGCGAACCGTTCTCGAAGATTGCGCTGGACAGTGCATCGGCAGCCGCGCATCACCAGCGCGACCAGGCCGAGGTCGGCAGCCGTCTCGCCGAGTCGCTCAATCGTTCGGAGTTCATCGACCGCTCGCTGCGCCAGGCGGTTTCGCGTGAAAGCCTGCGACTGGAAACTGGCCTGACCGTGCTCGCCACGGTCGGTTCGGCGGCGCCATTCGTCGGTCTTCTTGGTACGGTCTGGGGCATCTACCACGCCCTGATCTCGATTGCCGCCACTGGCAACGCATCGATGGACGCCGTAGCCGGCCCCGTCGGCGAGGCGCTGATCATGACCGCGTTCGGTCTGTTCGTCGCCATCCCCGCCGTGCTCGCGTACAACTTCTTCGTTCGCTCCAATCGCCTCACCTACGCCCGCTTCGACGAATTCGCGCATGACCTGCACGACTTCTTCGCCACCGGTTCCCGTATCGAAGGCGTGTCGACGACCACTGCCGTAAGGAAGTAAGCCATGGCATTCAGTGCAGGCGGGGGCGGCCAAGGTGCCCCAATGTCGGAAATCAACGTCACGCCACTGGTTGACGTGATGCTGGTGTTGTTGATCATCTTCATGATAACGGCACCGTTGATGACTCATAAAATCCGGATCGACCTTCCTCAGGCCAATCCGAACGTCCAGCAGGACACACCGCCGGATCCGATCGATCTTGCCGTAAAGGAATCGGGCGACCTTTTCTGGAACGATGAGCCGATCACCAACGCGATGTTGCAGGCGCAGTTGCGTGTGGTTGCCCAGCGCACCCCGCAGCCGGAGTTGCAGATTCGCGCCGAGAAGAAGACCGAGTACCAGAACATCGCAACCGTAATGGCGGAAGCGAAGAGTGCTGGTATGGTCAAGATCGGATTCATCACCACCGGCGAATAGCCGGGCGGTGCAGTACCCATGAAAAACGCCGCGATTGCTCGCGGCGTTTTTCTTTGCGTGATGGCAGGGTGCCGACGAAGATTATGGTTGCGCGACTACCATGAAACCGACGGCGTCATTCGCGTTGCAGGATCGCCAGATAGCGCCGTACCGTGACGTCCAGTCCGTCGTACAGCGCTTCGGAGAACAGCGCGTGGCCGATGGAAACCTCGGCAAGGGTTGGTATCGCCGCGATCAAGTCACCGAGATTGGATTGGTCCAGGTCGTGGCCTGCATGGACGGCGAGTCCGCAGGCGCGTGCTTGTTCGGCGCTGCGCACGCAGGCTTCCATCGCTGCGTCGACATCGCCCCGCGCGTGCGCGGCCGCGTATGGGCCGGTGTACAACTCGATGCAATCGGCGCCGAGTTCGGCAACGCTCTCGATGTCGTTGGTGCCGGCATCCATGAACAGGCTGACCCGGCACCCCAGTGCTTTGAGTTCCGCGATGAAGGGTCGCAAGCGTTGCGCATCGGCTGCGATATCGAAGCCATGATCCGAGGTGATCTGGCCATCGCCATCCGGTACCAGGGTGGCCTGCGCGGGACGAACCAGGCGCACCAGTTCGACGAAACCGGGATAGCTCCCGCGCGGCGGCGCGAACGGATTGCCTTCAAGGTTGTACTCCACGTCGCCCAGCACCGCCGCAATACGCGGCACATCGTCCGCGCGGATATGACGCTGGTCTGGCCGCGGATGCACGGTGATGCCGTGACAGCCGGCCGTGATTGCAACGCGCGCGGCAGTGACCGGGTCGGGCAGGTCGCCGCCACGCGAATTGCGCAACACGGCGACCTTGTTGATGTTGACGCTGAGCCGCGTCACGGCGTGCAGCGTTCCGTCTTCTCCAGCCACAGTGCGGGATCCCAATAAGCACCGTCACGCCACTGGTTGAGCTTGTCCATGTTCAGTCGCGCGGCGAGGAAGTATGTGGTGTTTGGCTTCACGTCCACTTCGATCTTCTTGTGGTTGTCGCTGCCCGCATTGCGCTGGCGACTGTTGAACGACAGATAGCGGGCATCGATTTCCTCTGCGACGGTCAGCACATGCTTTCCCGTCGACAGGCGATAGCTCGGTGACCCGCTGGGTCCAACCGAGTTGCCGTCGATGGCGATCAACTGGGCGCGATGCAGGTGTTGCTGGCGCGGTGCCACGTCGAAATCACTGATGCGACCGCAGCCCGCAGCGGGCATCGCCGTCGTCGCGGCATTCGACGCAACCTGCACGCCAGCGCCAACGGTCAATTGCACGGCTGGCAGTCGCAGTCGCTGCAGGCTGCCCTTGAATGCAATGCGGCGACCGTCGCGATCGACGGTCAAGTCCACCTGTCCGCCATCGCCGACCTTGCTGATCGCCGAACGCAACGCCGCGACCGCGAGCGGTTGATCGTCGGCATCGCGGCCCAGAGCCGTCAGATTTTCTCCGTTGACCGACACCAGTCGATCACCGCTGTGCACGCCCATCTTCGCGGCTGCGCTGCCAGGCGTAACCGCCATTACGGCCAGCCCAGCGTCGCCGCTGTCGTTGCTGTTGATGACGACACCGAGGTTATCGACATCGCGGGCAGGTTCGGCAATGTCGAAGTGGGCCGGGGCACCCGATGCATCAACCAGTTCGCCCTTGCTGGCGAGGTCGACCATCATCTGTTGCACGCCGGCACGCAGATGCTGCTCGGTCGCAGCTGGAGTGCCGTCAGCGCGACTGGCTTGCGCGCTGGCAGTGAACAGCAATGCCAGCAGCAACGGCAAGACGCGGGATATGGCGAAGTTGTTTTGATAAGTCGAAGTCATGAGTGTCTCCTTGCACAAAGGCCATCACCATCTCGATAGCTTTGGACGGAACGGCATCAAATGGAAATGCGACTGGCGGGCAGCGCATCAACTGCGACGTTGTCACGGCGACCACGGATCAGTTCGCGCAGCAACTGGTTGCGCTGATTCCACAACAGGCTCAGTTCGGCGCCGTCGGCATGACGGTCGTAAGCCTGTTGAAGGGCGACGTCGAGTGGACGCAATTGCGCGTAGCCGTCTGCACCATCACCTACCAAGGTTTGCCATTCCTGTTCCAGTTGCCCGGTATCGGCCCGCTGTTGATACAGCCGATCGCCGGTCGAGTGAGGTTCCGGCACCTTGAACACGGCAACCGCCAACAGCGCGACTGACGCTACGCCGACAGCGCCGCCCAACCAGCGAGTCTGCCGTCGCCGCGCATGCCGCTGCTCGATACGCGACCACAAGTCGGCCGCCGGCTCGAACTCGGGCAGGGCAGGGAGCGTAGTTGCTGGATGGATGAAGTCGCTCATGGTGATTGAAGTCTTTAGTCGGCCGGATCGCCGGATTTCAGTTGCTGCATGGCTCGCGCCAATATCGATTTCGACCAGCTTTCCGATTGTCCGAAACGCTGGGCCAGTTCCAGGTGCGTGTAGCCCTCCCATTGGCTCAGTACGACAATCGCGCGACTGCGCGGTGACAGGCGTTGCAGCAAGGTCCAGGCATCGATCGTTATGTCGGGTGTTGCATCGCCGGTCGCAGCGGTAGCCGAAACGCGGTCGTCGTCACCAACCTCGCGATAGGCGCGATGCCGCAACTGGTCGATGACCGCGTTCGACGTCATCCGTTTCAGCCATGCCCCGAACGGCGCGTCACCACGATAGCTGGCAATGCGTTCGATCAAGCGCACGAACACGTCCTGCACCATGTCCTCGGCAGCGGTGGGCTGGCCGAGGATGCGCAGCGCCAGGTTGTAGCAAGCGCGTCCATAAAGTCGATAGATCGCCGCGAACGCACGCATGTCGCCGCGCCGCGCTCGCGCCAGTATCGCGGCGTCCAGGTTCTGGCCAAAGCCAGTCGATACGGTTTGGATCGTGCCGTCTGCCATCACACCCGATCCAGACGACTCACTGCCGACTACCGTTGCAGGTCGCCCTGTCACGGCGCACGCAGCAGGCGCAGGCGACGCGGCGGCCCATGCCAGGCGATCGCCGCGTGATAGTCCTCAAGTGGTCGCAAGGCCCGCCAGTTCCAGCCATCGGTCGACGATGTCGAGCTGGCAACATGGAGCAAGGCACCAAGCTGGCCATGCTCGTCCAGTTCGAACTCGACCCGATCCAGACCGAACGACAAACCTTCGCCCAGCGCTTTCAACACTGCTTCCTTGCCTGTCCACAGGCGCAGGAACGCAGCATCGCGGGCCTCCTCCGGCAATGCACGCAGCGCACGCGATTCAGCCGGCGCAAAAAAGCGCTCGGCGATATCGTTGATGGATCGCCGCCGCCCCTGCGCCTCGATATCAATGCCGATGGCTTGATCGCGCGCAATCGCGATCAGCGCGTGGCGACCACTGTGGCTGAGATTGAACTCGATGCCATCGAGGTCCGGCGCATAGGGCTTGCCGTGCTCGCCGCGCAGAATGACCGGCGCATCGCGACAGTTGGCGTAGCTCGCAAGCAATCGTCCAAGCTTGTCCTGGCTGAAGGCCGACAGCGAACGCGTCGATGTGCCGATCGGCGCTTCGATCATCCAGACATGGATCTCGTCGCGGCCCAGCGGCGGAATGTCGGCGTGCAACAGGAATGGGGAATCGACCATGACGTGATGCTTGGCCGTTCACGCCCACCCGTCAAGTCACACGGAATTCCCGAAGCCAGCTTTCGCGGAGTGAGGTCGATCTCGACCAGCCGTTGCCATCGAAAAACCGATGGCTAAAATAATCGTCAGGCAAGCAGTCTTTCAGGTCCAGCGAGGAGCAGTCATGCATCAAGGTTCCTGCCTGTGCGGCGCGGTCACCTTCAGCGTCAGCGGTGAACTGAAACCGCCGGACGCTTGCCATTGCACCCAGTGCCGCAAGACCTCCGGTCACTATTGGGCATCGACCGATGTACCCAACGACAAGTTCACCATCAACGGCAGCGAGCACATCACCTGGTACCAATCCTCGGCAAAGGTACGACGCGGCTTCTGCTCGACTTGCGGCTCGGCATTGTTCTGGGATCCGATCCACCACGACAGGATCGCGATCGCGATGGGCGCGTTCGACCAACCCACCAATACCCATCTGGAGATGCACATCTTTGTCGCCGACAAGGGCGACTACTACGA